>DASQSQ010000422.1:0-26613 GCA_035642315.1 Mycobacterium sp. | reverse complement strand
TCTCTGTGGTGAACCGACAGGAATGACGGCAGAAGCGCGAAGTCACCGCGCCGAGGCCACAGAGAGGTGATCCCAATGAGACGCAGCTACGCCCTCCCGGCCAGTCTGGCCCTGCTGCTGGCCCTACCAATGCTCAACCCGACGTCCGCGACCGCTGACCCGCAGGTCCCGACCCTGCCGGGGCAGTCACTGCAGAGTCCGACCCAGGCGCCGTCAGTGCAGGGTCCGTCCCTGGTGGGCTACCAGCAGTCGACCAGCTACGTGATTCAGCGCGCGCTGGCGCAGCGCGGTGTGCCGTTCCTCTACGGCGGCGGCAACGCCGCAGGCCCCACTCGCGGGACCGGACTGAAAGCCAACGTCGTCGGCTTCGACGCGTCAGGTCTTATCCAGTACGCCTACGCCGGCGCCGGGCTCAAGATGCCGCGGACCTCGGGCGAGCAGTGCAACGTCGGCCGCAAGGTTGCGCTTTCACAAGCGCGCCCCGGCGACCTGATGTGCTACGGACCCGGCGGCACGCAAAGCGTCGCGATGTATCTCGGCAACGGCCAGATGATCGAGGCCACCGAGCCTGGCGTGACGGTCTCGGCGGCGCGCACCAGCGGGATGGTTCCCTACCTGACCCGAATCATCGAGTCCTGACCGGGACGGCGCCACCGCGCCGTTAGCGCACTGTCGGCAGCGGGCGGGTTAGGTAGATTGTCTGTCAATCATGTTGACCGTCTCCCCGACCCGTCCGGCCGACGAGACCATCGCGGAATCCGCCCAGTCCGCCATGGGAAGCCGGAGAGCAGGGTTCTACCGCCACGACCTCGACGGGCTACGAGGCGTTGCCATCGCGCTGGTCGCGATGTTCCACGTGTGGTTCGGCCGGGTTTCCGGCGGGGTGGACGTGTTCTTGGCGCTGTCGGGCTTCTTCTTTGGCGGGAAATTGCTTCGCGCGGCGCTGAATCCGGCTGGGGGTCGAACCGGGTCGCTCTCGCCCGTGCCCGAAGTGATTCGTCTGGTTCGCAGGCTGCTGCCGGCTCTCGTGGTGGTGCTGGCCGGGTGCGCACTACTGACCGTCCTGGTCCAGCCGGAGACGCGCTGGGAGACCTTTGCCGACCAGAGCCTGGCCAGCCTGGGGTACTACCAGAACTGGGAGCTGGCCAACACGGTGGCCGATTATCTGCGGGCGGGCGAATCAGTCAGTCCGCTGCAGCACATCTGGTCGATGTCAGTGCAGGGGCAGTTCTACATCGCGTTTTTGACGCTGATTTTCGGGTTCGCGTTTCTGTTCCGGCGCCGTCTCGGCCGCCGGCTGCGGACGACATTCGTGGTGCTGCTCAGTGCGCTGGCGGTGGCGTCGTTCGTGTACGCGATCTTTGCCCACCAAGCCAACCAGGCGACCGCCTACTACAACAGCTTTGCGCGGGCCTGGGAATTGCTGCTGGGCGCGCTCGTCGGCGCGCTGGTCCCCTATATCCGCTGGCCGATGTGGCTGCGCACGGTGACGGCCACCGTCGCCCTGGCCGCGGTGCTGTCCTGTGGCGCACTCATCGACGGCGTCAAGGAGTTCCCCGGGCCGTGGGCGCTGGTGCCGGTCGGGGCAGCCGTGCTGTTCATCCTCGCCGGCGCCAACCGACACGCCAATCCCAGCACCAGTGACAGGCTGCCGCTCCCCAACCGGCTGCTGGCGGCCGAGCCGTTGGTCAAGCTCGGTGCGATGGCCTACGCCCTGTACCTCTGGCACTGGCCGCTGCTGATTTTCTGGCTTGCGTACACCGGTCACCGGCACGCCAACTTCATCGAGGGCACGGCGGTGCTGCTGATCTCCGGTGTGCTGGCCTATCTGACCAACCGGTTCGTTGAAGAACCGCTGCGACACCGCGGAGGCGTCAGCGCAGCACCCGAGCCCGTCCCGGTCATCCGCTGGCGGGCGCGGCTGCGCCGTCCCACCATGGTGCTCGGATCCACGGTGGCAATGCTGGGCGTGACGCTCACGGCAACCGCATTCACCTGGGTCGAGCATGTCAACGTGGAGCGTGCCAGCGGCAAAGAGCTGAGCGGGCTCAATTCCCACGACTATCCCGGCGCCCGCGCCCTCGTCAAACACGTGCGCGTGCCCAAGCTCAGGACGCGGCCCACCGTGCTGGAAGCCCAGACGGACTATCCGCCGTCCACCCGCGACGGATGCATCGGTGATTTCAAGAACACCGACGTGATCACGTGCAGCTACGGCGACAAGAAGGCCACCCGGACCATCGCCCTTGCCGGTGGTTCGCATGCCGAGCACTGGCTGACCGCGCTGGACATCCTCGGCCGCAGGTACCACTTCAAGGTGACCACCTACCTCAAGATGGGCTGCCCACTGTCCACCGAGAAGATGCCGTTGGTGATGGGCAACAACGACCCCTACCCGGAGTGCCGCGACTGGGTGCCCAAGGCCATGGACAAGGTGGTGGCTGACCACCCGGACTTCGTGTTCACCACAGCCACCCGGCCGTGGAACATCAAGCCCGGAGACGTCATGCCTGGAACCTATGTCGGGATCTGGCAAACGTTCTCCGACAACAACATTCCGATCCTCGCGATGCGCGACACCCCGTGGTTTGTCAAAGACGGCCAGCCGTTCAACCCGTCGGACTGCCTGGCCAAGGGCGGCGACGCGATCTCGTGCGGCATCAAGCGCTCCGACGTGCTGGCTGACCGCAACCCCACCCTCGATTGGGTCGAGCAGTTCCCGCTGCTCAAACCACTGGACATGAGTGATGCCGTGTGCCGCCCCGACATCTGCCCCGCCGTCGAGGGAAATGTGTTGGTGTACCACGACGCTCATCACCTGTCGGCTACCTACATGCGCACTATGACCAATGAGCTGGGTCGGCAAGTCGGGGCGGCCACCGGCTGGTGGTAGCGCCGGCCCCGAGAGGCAGCAGCGCGACCAAATATGGCCGCCGATAAGGTCGAAGGATGCCGCCGTCAGACCCGACCACTGGTGCCGCTGTGACACCACCCGAGCTGGTCACCGTATGGCCGGGCAGCAGTTATCCGCTCGGCGCCACTTTCGACGGCGGCGGCACCAACTTCTCGCTGTTCTCTGAGATCGCCGAAAAGGTCGAGTTGTGCCTGATTGACCGCGACGGGCACGAGACCCGAATCTGCCTCGACGAGGTCGACGGATACGTATGGCACGCATATCTGCCGACCGTCAGCCCGGGACAGCGCTATGGGTTTCGGGTGCACGGGCCGTTCGACCCGGCAGCCGGTCACCGCTGTGACCCCAGCAAGCTGTTGCTCGACCCGTACGGAAAGTCGTTCAACGGCGAGTTCACCTTCGGCCAGGCGCTGTACTCCTACGACATGGCCGCCGCAGCCGAAGACCCCGCCCAGACCGGCACTCCGCCTCAAGTCGATTCGCTCGGGCACACCATGACCAGCGTGGTGATCAACCCGTTCTTCGACTGGGCCACCGACCGTGCGCCACGTACGCCATATCACGAGACGGTCATCTACGAGGCACACGTCAAAGGGATGACCGAGACCCATCCCGCCATCCCCGAAGCTCTTCGTGGCACCTACGCCGGTCTGGCTCACCCGGCGATCATCGATCACCTCAAATCGCTGAATGTCACCGCGATCGAGTTGATGCCGGTGCACCAATTCCTGCACGACAGCCGGCTGCTGGATTTGGGACTGCGGAATTACTGGGGTTACAACACGTTCGGGTTCTTCGCCCCGCACAACCAGTACGCCGCGAACCCGCAGGCCGGCGGCGCGGTGCCCGAATTCAAATCCATGGTGCGGTCATTCCATGAAGAAGGCATCGAGGTCATCCTCGACGTGGTGTACAACCACACGGCCGAAGGCAACCACCTGGGCCCGACGATCAACTTCCGCGGCATCGACAACGTCGCCTATTACCGGTTGGTCGACGAAGACCTGCGGTTCTACAAGGATTTCACCGGCACCGGCAACAGCCTCAACGCCCGCATGCCGCACACACTGCAGCTCATCATGGACTCACTGCGCTACTGGGTGACCGAAATGCACGTCGACGGTTTCCGTTTCGACCTGGCGTCGACGCTGGCGCGCGAGTTCTACGACGTCGACCGGCTCAGCGCATTCTTCGACCTCGTGCAGCAAGATCCGGTGATCAGCCAGGTCAAGCTGATCGCCGAGCCGTGGGATGTCGGCGAAGGCGGCTACCAGGTCGGCAATTTCCCGGGTTTGTGGACCGAGTGGAACGGGAAGTATCGCGATACCGTGCGTGACTACTGGCGGGGCGAGCCCGCAAGCCTTGGCGAATTCGCGTCCCGGCTGACCGGGTCGTCGGACCTCTACGAGGCGACCGGCCGCCGCCCCAGCGCCAGCATCAACTTCGTCGTCGCCCACGACGGATTCACACTCAACGATCTGGTGTCCTACAACGACAAGCACAACGAAGCCAACGGCGAACATAACCAGGACGGCGAAAACTACAACCGATCATGGAATTGCGGTGTCGAGGGTCCCACTGACGACCCGGAGATCCTGGATCTTCGCGCTCGCCAGATGCGTAACATCATGGCCACGCTGATGCTCAGCCAAGGCACGCCGATGATCGCGCATGGCGACGAGATCGGCCGTACCCAAAACGGCAACAACAACGTCTACTGCCAGGACTCCGAATTGTCGTGGATGGACTGGTCTTTGGTCGACAAGAACAGCGACTTGCTGGAATTCACCCGAAAAGTCACCGCCCTGCACAAAAGACACCCGGTGTTTCGGCGACGCCGGTTCTTCGACGGCGAGCCGATCCGCAGTGGCGACGAAGTGCGCGACATCGCCTGGCTGACACCAGCGGGTAAGGAAATGACACATCAGGACTGGGGCGCCGAATTCGACAAGTGCATCGCGGTGTTCCTCAACGGCGAGGCGATCCCCGAACCTGACGCGCGCGGCGAACGCGTGGTCGACGCGTCGTTCCTGATGTGCTTCAACGCCCACGACCACGAGGTGGATTTCGTCATCCCGCCCGACGACTACGCCAAGGAATGGACCGCCGTTCTGGACACCACCGACGCCACCGGTGAAGTGGAGCTGGTCGTGCACGACGGGGACGAAGTCTCGCTTCCGGCACGAGCGCTGCTCGTGTTTCGTAAGACCCAGTAGCGCATGCCTTTTCCGGTTCTATCCACCTACCGGTTGCAACTGCGAGGTGAGTCGAGCGGTTTCGGGTTTACCTTCACCGACGCCGAGAACCTGCTCGACTATCTTGCCGAACTCGGGGTTTCGCATCTGTATCTGTCACCGATCCTGACCCCGGTCGGCGGGTCGGCGCACGGCTACGACGTCACCGACCCGACGACGGTGTCGGACGAGCTTGGCGGCGCGGCGGGTCTGGAGCGGCTGTCGGCTGCGGCGCGGGCTCGCGGGCTTGGGCTGGTGGTGGACATCGTCCCCAATCACGTCGGTGTGGACAAGCCGGAGCAGAACCCGTGGTGGTGGGATGTGCTCCGGCACGGCGAGTCGTCGGCTTATGCGTCGTTCTTCGACATCGATTGGAACCTGGCGGATGGCCGAATAGTGTTGCCGGTATTGGGTTCCGACGACGACGTCGCCGACTTGACCGTCGACAGCGATTTGTTGCGTCTGGGTGATCTGGCGTTCCCGATCGCGCCCGGCACCGGTGAGCGCACCGGCGCGCAAGTGCACGACCGCCAGCATTACCGGCTGATCGGCTGGCGGAACGGACGGTGCGGGTATCGCCGATTCTTTTCAATCACGTCGCTGGCCGGGCTGCGCCAAGAGGACCGGTCGGTGTTCGACACCAGTCACGCCGAGGTGGCCCGCTGGTTCGCCGAGGGACTGGTCGACGGCGTACGCATCGACCATCCCGACGGCCTGTGGGATCCGTCGGGGTATTTGCAGCGGCTGCGTGAACTCATCGGCCCCGACGCGTGGATCGTGATCGAGAAGATCCTCGCCGTCGACGAGGCGTTGGAGCCGACGTTGCCTATCGCCGGCACAACCGGTTACGACGTGCTGCGGGAAGTCGGCGGGGTTTTCGTCGACCCCAACGGTGCACCCGCATTGACGGCATTGGTCGAGTCCGCGGGGATCGACTACCAGCAGATTCCAGCCATGCTGGCCGACCTCAAGATCGCCGCAGCCACCGATACCCTGGCCGCCGAGCTGGGCAGGCTGCGGCGCAGCATCGTCGCCGCGGCCGGCGCCGACCATCCGCAACTGCCCGCGGCGGTCGCGGCGCTGCTCACCCACATCGACGTCTATCGCAGCGATTACCGCGGCCTGGCCGCGGTACTGCCCGCTGCGTTGGCCGCGACCCAGTCAGCTGCACCGGAATTCGACATTCCGCTGCAGCTGATCGCCACCGCGTTAGCCGGCGGCGGCGAGCCGGCGGCCCGGCTGCAGCAGCTGTGCGGCGCGGTCACGGCCAAGGCCGTCGAGGATTGCCTGTTCTATCGCGACGCCCGACTGGTTTCGCTCAACGAGGTTGGCGGCGAACCGCATCGGTTCGGTGTCGGCGCCGCGGAATTCCATCACTGCGCCGCCACCCGCGCCCAATTATGGCCGCACGCGATGACGACATTATCCACCCACGACACCAAACGCAGCGAGGACGTCCGGGCCCGCATCGGCGTGCTGTCGCAGGTGCCGTCGCTGTGGGCCGAATTCGTCGCCCGCTGGGAGACCGCGGTCCCGGCCCCCGATCCGGCAACCGGATTATTTCTGTGGCAGAACATCTTTGGTGTCTGGCCCGCGAGCGGCGAGGTCACCGACCAACTGCGCGACCGCTTACATGCGTATAGCGAGAAGTCGATGCGGGAAGCGGCGTGGCACACATCCTGGCAGGATCCCAACGCCGACTTCGAGGGTGCGGTGCACGGCTGGCTGGACGCCGTGCTCGACGGGCCGGTGGCCCGTGAGCTGACCACTCTGGTGGCCCGGCTGCAACCGCACGCCGAGAACGACGCACTGGGCCAGAAGCTGCTTGCGCTGACCGTGCCCGGTGTACCCGATATCTACCAGGGCACCGAGCTGTGGGACGACAGCCTGGTCGACCCGGACAACCGCCGTCCGGTGGACTACACCGTCCGGCGGCATGCACTGAAGTCGCTGCAGCACATCAAGATTCGCGTTGTCAAAGCCGCTCTGCAGTTACGCCGCGCCCGTCCGGACAGCTTCCTGCGGGGTGGCTACCACCCGGTGCTTGCCACGGGAACTGCCGCCGACCACATGCTTGCGTTCCGGCGCGGCGACGACGTGTTTGTCGCGGTCACTCGCTGGACGGTGCACCTCGAACAGACCGGCTGGGGTGACACCGTGGTAGAGCTGTCCGACGGCTCGTGGACCGACGCGCTGACGGGCGCGGTGGTCACCGGGACGGTGCCCGTCGCCGAGCTGTTCGCCGAGTTGCCGGTCGCGCTGTTGGAGCGCAGCCATGGCTGAATTCCCAGTGTGGGCGCCCAAACCCGAGCAGGTCCGCCTGGACGTTGACGGCGCGGTGTATCCGATGACGCGGGGCGACGACGGCTGGTGGCGGACCAGCGTCGACGCGACACCGAACGCCCGCTACGGGTATCTCCTCGACGACGATCCGAAGGTGCTGCCCGACCCGCGATCACCCCGCCAGCCGGACGGCGTGCACGGTTCCTCGCAGTTGTGGGAGCCGGCGGCACAGGCATGGACGGATGGCGGCTGGACCGGCCGTTCGGTGCAGGGCACGGTGATCTACGAACTGCACATCGGCACCTTCACACCCGCAGGCACCTTCGACTCCGCAATCGAAAAGCTCGACTATCTGGTGGATCTCGGTGTCGATTTCGTCGAGGTGATGCCGGTCAACGCGTTCTCCGGCACGCACGGCTGGGGATACGACGGCGTGCTGTGGTACGCGGTGCACGAGCCCTACGGCGGCCCCGACGGACTAATCCGGTTCGTCGACGCGTGTCATCGCCGCGGCCTGGGTGTGCTGATCGACGCGGTGTTCAACCACCTCGGCCCGTCGGGTAACTACCTGCCCCGGTTCGGCCCGTACCTGTCGTCTGGGAGTAACCCGTGGGGAGAAGGCATCAACATCGCCGACGCCGACTCCGACGAAGTACGTCGCTACATCATCGACTGCGCGCTGCGCTGGATGCGTGATTTTCACGCCGACGGGCTGCGCCTGGATGCCGTTCATGCACTGGTGGACACCACTGCAATTCACATCCTGGAAGAGCTGTCGGCCGAAACCGGGCTACTGGCCGAGGAACTGGGCCGTCCGCTGTCGCTGATCGCGGAGAGCGACCTGAACGACCCGCGGATGATCACCCGCGGCCGCAGCGGCGGCTACGGAATGACCGCGCAGTGGGATGACGACATCCACCACGCCATCCACACCGCGGTGTCCGGTGAGCGCCAGGGCTACTACGCCGACTTCGGCTCGCTGGCCACGCTGGCAACGACGTTGCGCAATGGCTTCTTCCACGCAGGCACATATTCGTCGTTTCGAAAGCGGCGACACGGACGGCCGTTGAACGCGGCGGAGAGCTCAGGAATTCCGGCCACCCGGCTGCTGGCCTACACCTGCACTCACGACCAGGTCGGTAACCGTGCGCTGGGAGATCGTCCGTCGCAGAACCTGACCTATGGTCAGCTGGCGGTCAAGGCCGCACTGGTGCTCGGGTCGCCCTACACCGCAATGCTTTTCATGGGCGAGGAGTGGGGCGCGTCGACCCCGTTTCAATTCTTCAGCTCGCATCCGGAGCCGGAGTTGGCGCGAGCCACCGCCGAGGGACGCAAGAAGGAGTTCGCCGATCACGGCTGGGACGCCGACGAGATTCCCGACCCGCAGGATCCGCAGACCTTCCAGCGCTCAAAACTGGACTGGACCGAGGCCGACGCCGGTGACCACGCACGTCTGCGCCGGATTTATCACGACCTGATCGCGCTGCGGCGCGGCGAAACTGACCTCGCCGACCCGTGGCTGGACAACATGGTGATCGACTACGACGAAGACCGCCGGTGGATCGTCATGCACCGCGGCCGGTTGGCGATTGCCTGCAATCTCGGTGCCGAGGCGGTGAGTGTCCCGGTCACCGGCGCGGTGGTGTTGTGCTCGGCGTCGCCCGGCGTCGGCGCCACGACCCAACTGCAGCCGTACTCGTTCGCCATCCTGCGGGCTGTGGACAACTGACTACCCGCGGCGCCGCCGACCGCTGATGATGCGCGGATGAGTCATCACGAGCTGTTGTCGATTCCGCCGATTGAGACCGCCAGCGATCCCGTTCGGTCTGCCGCCGATCTGCGCCAGCGATGGCGGGCGTTGGTGGGCCCGCTGGGATTTGAAGAACGCCTGCTGTGGTTCGGCCTCATCGGGCCGGACCGGTGCTTCACCAAGAAGCTGAGCCGCGTGCCGGTCCGCCCGCAGCCGCAGGGCCGAATTTTGTGGAACCTGATGTCAGCGCTGCGCACGCTGCTCGACGACCTCGGACCGGGAAACACGGTGGCACTGCTGCTCACTCGGCCCGGGCGCGGCCCGGTCTCCCCGGCCGACCGGGTGTGGTCGAAAACGTTGACCGACATGGCCGAAAGGTTCGCCGTTCCGCTGGAGCCGATCTTTCGCGCCAACGACGAAGCGCTCGAGCAAATGGGGTAGCTTTCGCGTGTGAGCGAGATTGATTACGGCGCCAGAGCCCGCCTCGACTACATCGAGCAGCAACTCGAAGCCCTGTTCCCCGGTCGCTACGTCCCGTTCGCCGCCGTCGCTGCTACCGGGATGCCGCCGGGAGTGGTCGAGCTCGTCCGCGCCGGCAAGACGAAAAGGCCGTCGAAGCTATCCGCTGAAGCTGCTACAGCAGATAGCGGTAGGCCGCCGAGCCTGGCTCGATGGTTTCGATCTGCATCTCGGTGGCACGCATCCGCGCCAACAGCCCGTCGAAGTCCGCGGCCGAGCCCAGCTCGATACCCACCAGTGCCTCGCCGGTCTCGCGGTTGTTGCGCTTGACGTACTCGAACAGCGTGATGTCGTCGTTGGGTCCGAGCACATCGTAAAGGAACCGGCGCAGCGCCCCGGGCTCCTGCGGGAAGTCGACCAGAAAGTAGTGCTTGAGGCCCAGATGCACGAGAGAACGCTCCAGCACCTCGCCGTACCGGGACACGTCGTTGTTGCCGCCGGAGACCAGGCACGCCACGGTGCTGCCCGGCTCGACGCCCGCTTCCAGGAGACCCGTGACCGACAGCGCGCCGGCCGGCTCGGCGATGATACCCTCGTTTTGGTACAGGTCAAGCATCGCGGTGCACACGGCACCCTCGTCGACCGTGGTGATCGACACCATGTCGCCGGCAGCTGCAAGCGCTGCGTAGGTCAGCGTGCCCGCTCGTCGCACCGCCGCGCCATCGACGAACTGATCGACGTGATCCAGGGTCACCGGCTCCCCGGCGGCCAGTGCGGCCATCATCGCCGCGGCGCCGGCGGGCTCGACGCCCAGCACCGCGGTGTTGTTCGTCCGCTCGGCCAGGTAGGTGGTGATGCCGGCGATGCAGCCGCCGCCGCCCACCGGGACGACGACCAGGTCCGGCTCGGCATCGAGCTGATCAAGCAGCTCGACCGCGATGGTGCCCTGTCCGGCGATGGTGCGCAGGTCGTCGTACGGGGGCACCAGCGTGGCGCCGGTGCGTTCGATGTCGGCGAGCGCAGCCTCGGCGGCCAGGTCGTAGGTCGATCCGCCCACGATCAGCTCGATGAACTCACCGCCGTGGTAGCGGATCCGGTCGCGCTTTTGCTTCGGGGTCTTGGCCGGGACGTAGACACGGCCATTGACGGCCAGCGTCCGGCAGGCGAAGGCGAAGCCCTGCGCGTGGTTTCCCGCCGACGAGCACACCACGCCCGCGGCCAACTCCGCGTCCGACAACTGCACCAACAGGTTGTAGGCGCCGCGCAACTTGTACGAGCGCACGACCTGCAGGTCTTCTCGCTTGAGGTAGACGCTGGCCCCGGTCGTCGCGGACAACCGATCGCTGAACTGCAGCGGCGAAGGGGTCACCACCCCGGCAATTCGCTTCGCCGCAGCCTCGACGTCGGCCGCTGAAAGCGCAGACAGCGGCCCACCACCCGGGGTGCCGGGGCTTTGGCTCAGTTCAGCGGACACCGATCAATGGTGCCACTCAGCTGCAAATTCACTGCACAGGGGTGAGCACGAAGACCGGAATCTGCCGATCGGTCTTCGTCTGATAGTCGGCGTAGTCCGGGTAGGCCGCGACCGCCCGCTCCCACCAGACAGCCTTCTCGTCGCCGAATATCTCGCGGGCGTCGTAGTCATGTGTGACGGTGCCGTCCTGCAGTTCGACGCGCGGGTTCTTGGCGACGTTGTAGTACCAGACCGGGTTCTTCGGCGCGCCGCCCAGTGAGGCGACGATTGCGTACTCGCCGTTGTGCTCGACGCGCATGAGCGGAGTCTTGCGCAGCTTGCCGCTCCTGGCTCCGACGGTGGTCAGCAGTATGACGGGCATGCCCTTCATATCCGTGCCTTCGGTTCCGCCGGATTCGGCAATCTTGTCGGCTTGTTCTCGGGACCAGTCCCACGGGGACGGGGCGTATTCACCTTCGAGTGGCATACGACCACTCTAGAACGCATCGCACCTAGGCCGGTTGGGGTGCCGATGCGCTCCCGGGCTCGTGGATATCGGGGCCTGGCTCGCTGGCGTACAACTCCTCGATCTCTGCTGCGTACTTGGCCTGAATCGGCCGCCGCTTGAGTTTCATCGTCAGGGTGATCTCGTCGCCGCCGGGCTCCCACAGGGTGGGCAGCACCCGGAAGCGTTTGATCTGCTCGACCCGCGACAGTTTGGCGTTGCCCTCGGCCACGCCCGCCGCGATCCGGGCGATCACCTGCGGGTCGGCGGCCAACGCCTCGGCGGAGGCGTCGGCGATTCCGTGCTGGGCCGCATACGGGCCGACCGAATCGGCGTCGAAGACCAACAGCGCGGTGTTGTACGGGCGGCCGTCGCCGATCGTCAGCATTGCGCCGACCATCGGACAGGCAGCCATCACGGTGGTCTCAATGTTGGCCGGCGACATGTTCTTTCCGGCCGCGTTGATGATCAGCTCCTTCTTGCGGTCGACGATCCGCAGATAACCTTGCGCGTCGACGTCCAGGATGTCGCCGGTGTGCAGCCAGCCGTCGGGGTCGATGGCCTCGGCGGTCTTCGCCGGCTCGCCCCGATAGCCCTTCATCACCAAGGGTCCACGCACCAAATATTCGCCGTCGTCGGCGATCTTGCCCTCCAGCCCCGGCAGCAGCTTCCCGACGGTGCCCAGTCGCGCATCATCCGGATGACTCACGCTGGCAACGCAGCTCAGCTCGGACATACCCCACACCTCGGCGATCGGGATGCCGATACCGGCGAAGAAGGCCAGCGTTTCGTTGGGAATCGGCGCCGCGCCCGACACCGCCCACCGCAGCTCGTCCAGTCCCAGCGTGGTCCGCAGTTTCGACAGCACCAGCTCGTCGGCTTTGTCCCACTCGGCCGCTGCATCGCCGTCTTGTGATTCGCCGGCAACCATTGCCGCAGCACGCTTTCCGGCCACCGACATGGCCCATTGCAGAGCCTGGCGCTTCGTCTCGTCCTGTTCGTGGGTGACAGCGAATTCGATTGCGGATTTGAGCTTTTCCCAGACGCGCGGCACGGCGCCCCAAATCGTGGGACGCGCGTCGGTCAGCGCCGCCGCAATCGCGCGAGCATCCGAAACCACCGTGACCTGGGCCCCGAACACTTCTTGGTTGTACAACGCCATAGTGCGGTCCGCGATGTGGGCGGTCGGCAAAAAGGACGTGACACGATCACCGAACTGCACGCCCAATACGCCTTCGAGGGCTTGCGCCTCGAACAGCAGGTGGGCGTGCGTCATCTCCACTCCCTTGGGATTTCCCGTCGTCCCGGAGGTGTAGATGAGTGTCACGACATCGTCGGGCTGCACCGCCCGCCAAGTCGACTCGAAATCGAAGTCGTCGGTACCGGCAGCGTAGAGATCATCCAGCGAGAGCGTGCCTTCCGGGGAACCGTCGATGCAGATGATGTGCTCGAGCTTCGCGCCACTGGCCCGGATCCGGTCGACGTACTGCTGCTCGCAGATCACCACTTTGGTGCCGGCATTGTCGAAAACGTAGGTGAGCTGTTCGGCGGGCAGCGTGTTGTACACCGAGAACGACGTGGCGCCGAGGTGCTGCGCACCCACTTCCAGCGGGTAGAACTCGATGCGATTGGCCATCATCAGCGACACCGTGTCGCCGCGGCGGATCCCGAGGCCGGCCAGGCCGGCCGCGACGCGGCGCACGTCGGCCGCGTACTCCCGCCAGGTCATCGTTTGGGTGTCGCCGGGAGTGCGGAGCGCGACGGCGGCCGGGTCGATCACCGCGTTGCGCTGGAATGCCTCACACAGCGTCGTCGGGGGGTTGGACGTGGTTTTCGAATCGATCACTCAGCCGAGGCTAGTCCTGCAGTACCTTCCCGGTATGGGAATTGCGATCAGTGAGTTGACACCCGTCGAGCGGACCGCATTCGTGACCCAATACGCCCGCGCTCTCGACAGCCGTTGGCCCAGGCCGATACTCGGCGACCCGCTGGCCGATGAAATCGTAAGCAAGATCGACTACGACTTCGACGCGCTGGGCGTGCCGTCCAGTGCGGTGCGCCAGACCGCGCTGCGCGCCAAGATGCTCGACGACAGGACGCGCAGGTTCATCTCCGAACATCCCGACGCCGTCATCGTCGACCTGGGTGCGGGCCTGGGCACCGGCATGCTGCGGGTCGCGCCGCCGGCCACAGTCGACTGGTACAACGTCGATCTGCCGAGCGTCATCACTTTGCGGGACGAAGTGGTGCCGGCCAGCGGCCATGCACATTCGGTGGCGGCGTCGCTGGCCGACGACGATTGGGCCGAGTCGATCCCGTCCGACCGGCCCACCATGCTGGTCGCCGACGGCCTGCTGGCGTTTCTGCCCGAGTCGGTGATCATCAAGTTGTTCCGCCGGATTCCCGAGCATTTCCGGTCCGGCGAGCTGGCTCTCAACGACTACGGGCGGGTCGGCTGGCTCAGCCTGCAGGCCATGAAAGTCGTGTTCAGCGCCGTCGGAACCCAGTGGGCCTACCGGGGTTTCAACGACGCCCACCTCCCCGAGACGTGGAGCCCGCGCCTGACGCTGGTCGAGGAAGCCAGCCTCGCTCACGCTCCAGAGGTTGATCTGTACCCGGCGGCGGCCCGCGTGTCGACGCGACTGATGGGAATGACCAAGGGCGGCGCCCGCACAGCGCGGATCTTGCGCTACCGCTTCTAAGAGAGGTGACGACGATGGCGGCAACGCTGATCACGGGTGCGAACGTATGGGACGGGATCTCGGCCCAAGCGGCGCCGCATCAGGTGCTGGTCGTCGATGGTCGTATCCAGCGCGTCGCCGACGCTATCGAGGCGCCCGCCGGCGCGGCGGTGGTAGACCTCGCCGGTCACACCGTGACGCCCGGTTTCATCGACTGCCACGTTCACGTGACGTTGGCGCCGCCGGTCGGCGTGACGCTCGTCCTCGAGTCGAGCACCGCGAAGACGTTGAAGGCCCTGCCCGTACTGCGCGCGCTGCTGATGAACGGGTTCACCACGGTGCGCGACTTGGGCTGCGGAGACGTCGACTACCCCACGATCGACCTGCGCGACGCCGTGGCCGCCAGGATCGTCGAGGGTCCGCGAATGCTGGTCGCGCCGCACCTGATCTCCGCGCGCGGCGGCCACGGCGACTTCAGCGGGATGGTGGCCGACGAATATCAAGGATGTTGCAGGCCACTGGAATTGGCGGCAGCCGACGGCGGCGACGAGATCCGCACGCGGGTGAGACAGGAAATCCGCGCGGGCGCCGACTGGATCAAGTTCGGCGCCACCGGCGGCTTCGCCTCACCGTCGGACGACCCCGGGCATGCCACCTACAGCCAAGAGGAGATGGATGTACTGGTCGCGACGGCCAAAGATCTGCACGTCCCCGTCACCCCGCACAGTTATGGCGACGAGGGTATCCAGCGCGCCGTACGAGCCGGCGTCCGCAGCATTGAACACGGCAACCTCGCGTCGCCCGAGACGCTGCGAATGATGACCGACGCCGGGGTGTTCATGGTGCCCACGCAATACACGATCCTGTCCGGTGCCCGCCGCGACGAAAACGACGCGGTGTGGGCCGCTATGCCGGAGCACTCGCGACGCAAGATGCAGACATACCGCGGCGCGTTGTTGGACGCTGCCGAACACCTAGCGGCCAGCGACGTCCGGATCGCCTTCGGGACCGACGCCGGAATGTTCCCCCATCAAGACAATTGGCGCGAGTTCCCGATGATGGTGTCCACCGGGATCAGCCCGTTGCGCGCGTTGCGTGCCGCCAC
Source organism: Mycobacterium sp. (assembly GCA_035642315.1). Lineage (GTDB taxonomy): Bacteria > Actinomycetota > Actinomycetes > Mycobacteriales > Mycobacteriaceae > Mycobacterium. Next base: position 11,229 of record DASQSQ010000422.1, on the reverse strand, counting down.
CAGCGTCGCGGCCGAACTGCTGCAACGCGAAGATCTCGGGGTGATCGCGGAGGGCAAAACCGCCGATCTGATCGCCATGCCGGGCGATCCCTTCGCCGATATCGCCGTCACCGGGCAGGTGGACTTCGTCATGAAAGACGGTGCGATTTACAAAGATCCGATCACGCGCTGATTCTAAAGCTGCGCCGATGTCGGTGCCGGTTTAATCTCGCGCCGGGCGACCGCGTCCGGCGGTGCCCGCCGAGCTGTTTCGGCCAGTCCGCGTCGAGCGGCGCCGGGCAGATGGTGTAGGCCGCGACTGTCGTAACTGCGCGACGGCGCCTTCCAGGGTGTCACGTAGCGGCGCGATATCCCCGCGGACTCGCGCCAGTAGCATGCCGCCCTGCAGCGCTGCGATCACCGTGGTCGCCAGCCGGTTCGGATCGGCGTCGGCGACCAGCTCCCCCCGGTCCTGAATGGTCTGCAATCCCCGCGCCAGCGGGGCTTCCCAGCGCCGGAACGCATCATCGAGAAGCGGGCGAAAAGCTGGATCATTTTTCAGCTCCGCAGCCATCGTGCCCAGCGGGCAGGCAAATGGGCCACCGGGAGCCGAATGTGTCGCCAGGATCTCCGAAACCCAAGCGTCGATGCCTTCCCAGGACTCGATGTGCGCCAGAGTGGGCTGGCGCGCAAGCACCAACTCGAGCTGCCGCTCAATCACCGCCGCCACCAAGTTCGCTTTGCTGTCGAAGTAGTGGTACAGCTGCGATTTGCCCGATCCCGCCGCTGCCAGCACGTCGTCCAGGCTGGTCATGCTGATACCGTTTTGGTACATCAAAGTGGCTGCGGCATCGATGATCGAGGCCCGAGCGCGGCGGCCCCGCTCGGTGACCGGCAGCGCCCGTCCCGACGCCGGCGACGTCGACGCAGACATCGACTCAGTTTACAGGCGCCCCACGCGCCAGTCGGCTATTGGCTGGGCGGCCCACAGGTTCCGAACAGCGGCTAGATGCAATAGCGGTGCTCGCGGCCGCTGGATCTTGGAGTCGCAGTTGACATCTCCGGCTGATCGCCGGTGGTGGGTGCGCTACAACACCGGCGGCCACTTTCAAAACCTGTGCGGATGTGCCTGACGGCGGAGCACGGCGATCACTCGGGCGTGGATCTCGACGACGCTGATGATCAATAGTTCGGCTGCCCCGGCGATGCCGTCGAGAGCGGCAGCATTGACGCGCGACCAGGGAAACCATTGACCGACATGCTGTTTCGTTTCCCAGCGCAACAGCTCATGACCGCTGTTCACTGACGCGACGTCGATTTCGGCGATCACGATCCCGCCGGGCGCGAGCAACTCCGCCGCTCGACGTAACGTGCGCACAGGATTACCGCCGATACCGATGTTGCCGTCGATGAGCAGGATTTGATCCCAACAGCCGGTGGCGGGCAATGGATCGAAGAGGTCCGCGTGGATCGCGGCTCCGCCGCGCTGGCGGGTCAGATCCACCGCGACACGGCAGTTGTCGACGCCCAGCGCCGCCGAGCCGCGCTGCAGTAGCGACGCGGTAAAACGGCCCGGTCCGCATCCCAAGTCCAGGGTTGGCCGGCCTGAACACAACCGCAGCACATGCTCGTCGGCGAAACGGTCGCGAAAGGTTGCGCCCGGGCCCCCGATCCAGCGCGACATCGGGAGTTCACGAACCAGGCCGCGATCATTACGCGCCCAGCACCGGGCGCCCTCGAAAGCTGCCCGATAGATCAGCTCCACCTCGGGTGCGGCGGCTCAGTCGGTTTCGGTGTGCACCCCGGCTAGCGCGGCCTCGATGTCGGCCACCTCCGTCCGGGTGGTGTAGTCGGGGTGCACGTCGACGAACCGCACGGTGTGGTGCGAGTCGACGATGAGTGCGGTCGGCATCGGCAGCGACGTGGCGCCCTCCTCATTGACCTCGGCAATGTCAAGTCCGAGTTTGTGCTGCGCAGCCAACACTTCCTCGCCCTGCTCGAATGCAATCCCGATACGGCGGGCCAACCGGCTGCCGGGGTCCGACAGCACTTCAAAATCCAGGGCCGCCTTCTCGACGGTGGACAGAGATTGGTCGGGTGTCTGAGGGCTGATGGCGGCCAGGGTGGCGTGCCACGCGGCTAATTGCGGCAACAGCTCCCGCTGATAGGTACGCAGCGCCAGGTTGCAGTACGGGCACCAGCCGCCACGGTAGAACACGATTACCGCCGGACCGGTGGCCACCAGATCCGCCAACCTTACTGGCTTCCCCACTGCGTTGCGCAGCGTGAACGACTCCAAAGTGTCCCCAGCTTTCACGACGCCGGACGGGACCCCGCCTGCATGTAGCCGTTGTGAGTTGCGGCTGAACACCTCGACCACATCTGCGGGCAATTGCGCTGCGGACACCGCTTGCAGTTGCTCTGACTGCTCGCGGATGCTTAACGACATGGGACCTCCCCGAGTACGTCGGATGGGACAACTGACTGTACTAATTAGTACACAGTGTGTATGTAACCAATCGCGCGTCGTGTTGTCAACACAACAACCCGTCGTTCCAGTGGTTAGTCATTCACCTGTCGAGCGTTCAAGCTCGAGGTAGGAATGTACTTGACAGTACATCCGAAGTTGGGGAAACGTATACGGAGTTGGCGCGACCACGGATCGGAGCAGCGTTGCAGATTTTACGTACTCCCGATGAACGGTTTGTCGATCTGCCCGGCTATTCGTTCACTCCCCATTACGTCGACGTTGACGCCGGCGGCGCAACGCTTCGCGTGCACTACATCGACGAAGGCCCGGCGACCGCGCCCGTTGTACTGCTTCTCCACGGTGAACCGTCCTGGTCCTACTTGTATCGGCATATGGTTCCGGTCCTCACGGCCTCGGGTCTGCGGGCGGTGGCCATAGATCTGGTGGGATTTGGCCGTAGCGACAAGCCCGCCGACCGCACCGATTACACCTACCAGGCCCACGTCGACTGGATGCATGGGGCAATCGAGGCCATCGGACTTGGCGATATCACGCTGGTTTGCCAGGACTGGGGTGGGCTGATCGGACTCCGCCTGGTCGCGGAAGATCCGAAGCGATTTGCTCGGGTGGTAGCGGCGAACACTTTCCTGCCAACCGGTGATGTCCATCCCGGCGAGGCTTTTCTGGCGTGGCAGCGGTACAGCCAGGAGACGCCCCAACTCAAGGTGGGTCAAATCGTCAACGGCGGTTGCCGCACAACGTTGTCCAGCGATGTCATCGAAGCCTACGACGCCCCATTTCCCGACGACAGCTTCAAAGCTGGCGCTCGACAGTTCCCGATGCTGGTGCCCACCTCGCCCGACGATCCGGCTGCTCCGGCGAACCGGGCAGCCTGGGCAGCGCTTGCGGACTATGACCGCCCATTCCTCTGCGCGTTCTCTGATTCGGACCCGATCACGCGCGGAGCTGACGCAGTCCTCGCGACGCACGTAGCCGGAGCACGGCACCACCGACCGGTCACGATCGAGGACGCCGGTCATTTCCTACAAGAAGACAAGGGCGAAGATCTAGCGCGCGTCGTCGCCGAATTCGTCAGCGGCACACCGGCTGGTACATAAACTAGCCGCCGAGGCAACCCGGTCCGAGCAGCGCCTTGAGATCGCCCATCAGCGCCGGGGACAGCGTGACCCGCAGCGACGAGTCCAACTCGAGCGTGGTGGTCCGGTCGCCGCTGACCAGCCGCAGATGCACCTGTGACGTGCCGGGGTGTTGTGCGAGCACTTGTTTGAGTGCGCTGACCTTGTCGATGGTGCATTGCCGCGTCGGGAGGCTTACCGCCAGTGGACGGTTGACCTGCGCATTGGAAAAGTCCGGCACTACAAGGTCGTTGGCGATCAGTGTGGTCCGGTCATCGCGGATCGCGACTTTGGCGGTGACCAGCACCACCGCGTCGTCGACGACGTCGGCGCCCAGCGCGGAGTAGGTGTGCGGAAAGAACATCACTTCGATGCCACCGGTGAGGTCTTCCAGCTGAGCCGAGGCCCAGGGCATTCCGTTCTTGTTGACCCGGCGATTGACCGACGCCAGGATGCCGCCCACCTTCACCATGGTTTCGTTGGGCACGTCGCCGTCGAGTATTGCCGGTATCGCGGTGTCGACCTGGGTCGCCAGCAGATGCGCCACCCCGTTGAGCGGGTGTCCGGACACGTACAGGCCCAGCATCTCGCGTTCCAGCGCCAATTTGTGCTTGTCGTCCCACTCGTCGTCGGGAACCCGGATGGTAAACACCGCATCGGCGCCTGCTCCCCCATCATTCGGGTCGCCGCCGAACAGGTCGAACTGCCCCATCGCCTCGGCCTTCTTGGTACCCAGCACCGAGTCGACCGCGTCGGTGTGTACCAGGAACAGCCCCTTGCGGGGGTGCTTCAGCGAGTCGAATGCGCCGGCCTTGATCAGCGATTCGGTGACTTTCTTGTTGCACGCCGCGATGTCGACCTTGTTGAGGTAATCGGAGAAGTCGGTGAACTTACCCTTGTCGGTGCGGGTATTGATCAGCGAGGCAACCACATTGGCGCCGACGTTGCGCACCGCGCCCAGCCCGTAGCGGATGTCGGTGCCGACCGAGGCGAAGTTCAACCCGGACTCGTTGACGTCCGGGGGAAGCACGGTGATCCCGAGCTTGCGGCAGTCGGCCAGATAGACCGCGGCCTTGTCTTTGTCGTCTCCGACCGAGGTGAGCAGGCCCGCCATGTACTCGGCGGGATAGTTCGCCTTCAGATAGGCCGTCCAGTACGACACCATGCCGTATCCGGCGGCGTGCGACTTGTTGAACGCATAGTCGGCGAAGGGAAGGATGGTGTCCCACAAAGCTTTGATGGCCTTGGCCGAGAACCCGTTGGCCTGCATGCCTTCTGAGAAGCCTTCGAATTCCTTTTCCAGGACCTCGCGCTTCTTCTTGCCCATGGCCTTGCGCAGAATGTCGGCTCGTGCCAGCGAGTAGCCGGCCACCTTCTGCGCGATGCGCATGATCTGCTCCTGATACACGATCAGGCCGTAGGTCTCGGCGAGGATCTCGCGCAGCGGTTCTTCGAGTTCGGGGTGAATCGGCTTGATCGCCTGCCGGTTGTTCTTGCGGTCGGCGTAATCGTTGTGGGCGTTCATGCCCATCGGGCCCGGCCGGTACAGCGCGATCACCGCGACGACGTCTTCGAAGCCGGTGGGCTGCATACGGCGCAGCAGATCGCGCATCGGCCCGCCGTCGAGCTGGAACACCCCGAGCGTTTCACCACGGCCGAGCAGCTCGAAGGTGGCCTTGTCATCCAGCGGCACGGATTCCAGGTCGAGGTCAATTCCCCTGTTGGCCTTGATGTTCTCGATCGCGTCGCCGATGATCGTCAGGTTGCGCAGACCCAGGAAGTCCATCTTCAGCAGGCCGATGGCCTCGCACGACGGGTAATCCCAGCCGGTGATGATGGCACCGTCTTGTGGTCGCTTCCACAGTGGGATCGCCTCGGTCAGCGGCTCGCTGCTCATGATCACCGCGCAGGCGTGAACGCCGGCGTTACGGATCAGGCCCTCCAGACCGCGTGCAGTTTGGTAGATGGTCCGCACATCGGGGTCGGTGTCGATCAGGCCGCGAACCTCGGCGGCTTCCTTGTAGCGCTCGTGGTTGGGATCGGTGATACCCGACAACGGAATGTCTTTGGCCATGATCGCCGGCGGCAACGCCTTGGTGATCCGGTCGGCAATGGCGAAACCGGGCTGCCCGTAGTGGATTCGGGCGGAGTCCTTCAGCGCCGCTTTGGTTTTGATGGTGCCGAAGGTGATGACCTGAGCGACGCGGTCTTGTCCCCACTTGTCGGCGGCATAGCGCACCATTTCCCCGCGGCGACGGTCGTCGAAGTCGATGTCGATGTCGGGCATCGAGGTGCGTTCGGGGTTGAGGAACCGCTCGAACAGCAGACCGTGCGGGATCGGGTCGATGTCGGTGATGCCCAGCGCATAAGCCACCAGCGAGCCGGCCGCCGAGCCACGGCCCGGGCCGACCCTGATGTCGACCGACCGTGCGTAGTTGATCAGGTCGGCGACGATCAGGAAATAGGACGGAAAACCCTTGCCGCAGATGACGTCGATCTCGTAGGCGGCGCGCTCGGCATACCCGTCCGGCGCACCGGCGGGGAACCGTCGGCGCAGACCGGCGTCCACCTCGTGGCGCAACCACGAGGCCTGGTCGTGCCCGTCGGGCACCGGGAACACCGGCATCCGGTCGCGCGGCGCCCACACATCGGCATACGAAGTGACCCGCTCGGCGATCAGCAGCGTGGAGTCGCACGCCTCGGCGACCTCGCCGTCCCAGATGGCGCGCATCTCGGCGGCTGACTTCAGGTAGTAACCGTCGCCGTCGAACTTGAACCGGTTCGGATCCGACAGTGTCTTGCCGGTCTGCACACACAGCAGCGCCTCGTGGTTGTGCGCGGCGTCGCGGGTGACGTAGTGGCAGTCGTTGGTGGCCAGCGGCGGGATGTTCAGGGTGCGGCCGATTTCCAGCAGCCCGTCGCGGACTCGGCGTTCGATGTCCAGGCCGTGGTCCATCAACTCGAGGAAGTAGTTCTCGGCGCCGAAGATCTCCCGCCACTTGGCGGCGGACTCGAGCGCTTCGCGGCGCTGTCCGAGCCGCAGCCGGGTCTGCACCTCCCCGGACGGGCAGCCGGTGGTGGCGATGATGCCGGCCGCGTGCTCGGCGATCAGCTCGGCGTCCATCCGCGACCACTTGCCCAGCTGGCCTTCGAAAGACGCGCGCGACGTCAGCTTGAACAGATTCCGCAGGCCGGTGGCGCTCTCGGCGACCATGGTCAGGTGGGTGTAGGAGCCGCTGCCGGACACGTCGTCGCTCTTCTGTCCGGGGTCGCCCCACAGGATGCGGCGGGTGTCGAAACGAGAAGCGGGTGCCACATACGCCTCGACGCCGATGATCGGCTTGACGCCTGCCTCGGTGGCCGCGTTGTAGAACTCGCTGGCACCAAACATGTTGCCGTGGTCGGTCATTCCGATCGCGGACATCTCCAGCCGCTGCGCCTCGGCCAGCATCGGCGCGATCTTCGCCGCACCGTCCAACATCGAGTACTCGGTGTGGTTATGCAGGTGCACAAACGACTGACTCATAGGGACGCCAGTCTATGACCGCGCACCGACGACTCCCCGGCGTGTCGCCGAGTGTGTCTTGCTGTCCTGCCAACTCACGAGCGAAGCGCGACGACGTCTGAGTCGGTGCCGCGGGCGGGGTCGGTCTGCATCCCGTTATCGCTCGCATGCCGCCCATGGTGCTCGGTGTCGTCCGGCGCTTCCGACGTTGGTTCGGGATCGGGCGTTTGCACCTGTTCGGTTCGCCGGTGCGGTGCGGGCGGCGGTGGACGCGATGGCCACCAGTTCGCCTTTCCGACCAGCACGGCCATCGCGGGCACGGTGATGGTGCGCACCAGGAAGGTATCCAGCAGAAGCCCGGTCCCGACAATGAAACCGGCCTGCGCCAGGGTGTTGATGCTGGCGAACAGCATCCCGAACATCGAGGCGGCGAAAATGACACCCGCCGCGGTGATCACACCACCGGTCGAGCCCACCGTCCGGATGACCCCGGAGCGTATGCCGTGCGGGGATTCATCCCGCAGCCTCGAAATGAGCAGCAAATTGTAATCCGCACCCATTGCGACCAGCACGATGAAAGTCAGCCCCGGGATGCTCCACGTCAAATTCTGGCCGAACATGAATTGGAAGACGACGACGCCGATACCAAGGGCCGACAAGTAGGAGATCACTACCGAAGCGATCAGGTACAGCGGCGCGACGACGGCACGCAGTAGCGCGACCAAAATCAGGAACACAATCAGAATCGTCATGCCGATGATCAGTTGGATGTCTTGGCCGAAATAGGCACGCATGTCTCGGAGCATCGCGGTGATTCCCGCAACTGAGATCGAGGCGTCCGCCAGCGTGGCAGTCGGGTGAGTCCCCCGAGCGGCATCGGTGATGCGATGAATCTGATTCATCGCACCGGTGGCGAAGGGGTTGAGTTTGGTTTGCACCAAGTACCGCGCCGTGTGCCCGTCAGGCGAGATGAACGCCGTCAACGCTTTGGTCAAGCCTCCGCCAATGTGTGAGGTTTGGTTGATCAGCGCCTTTACTCCGTCGATCATTTGCCGAATCGCTTCGGCGAAGGTGTGCGCATCTTGCTGCGGGGCGGCCGAACGGTTCTTCGCGTCGGGATCGTCGATGCCCATTGCCCGTAAGTCGTTGGCGGCGTTGTCGAGTATTTGGCGCACACTCAGCGACGCCGCCTCGAAGCTGGTCGACTCCGGCAGGTTCTGCAATTGCTGGGCAAAACCAGCGAGCTTCTGGAGCGCTCCACCGTCGCTGGCAGTGGTGTCAACGAGATCCAGCACTGTCACCGGTTCGGCGTTGACGGTGTTGGCGATTTCCGCGACGTCCAGGGACATGGCGAAGCCGAGCGCACGCACGGTACTGACGAACATGGCCGGGTCGTCGACTTCCTCGCCCGTCCTGCCTTGTTCGGCGGATTCCGAGGACTCGTTGCCGGTATTGGTGAGCGGGTACAGCATGGCGGCCACGTTGGGGAACGCGTCAGCTCCCTCATCGCCCGACGCGACCCCGATGGCCGAAGGTTTGGTTGTCTGGCCTGCCGCGCCGCCATCGGCAGAAGTTTGGTCGTTCGATTTTGCCGTTGGTGGCGGGGCGCCTCGGATCTTGGCGATATCGGGCAGTTGGCTCACCCGCTGTTCCATCTGCTTCAGGTCGACAAGGGCTCCCGGTTTCCGCAGGTCCTGTGGAGATTGGATGACGAGATACTCAGGAATCGTGGCGGTCAACGGAAAATGTTCGGCCAGCGTGGCATATCCGACAGAGCTCTCAACGGACGACGGCAACGTTTTGCTGTCGTCGTAGTTATAGCGAGCTAAAGTCGCGCAGCCGGCCAGCATGATCAGCACCGTAAGGCTGCCGACCAGATGGGTCACCGGTCGGCGCACAATACGTATCCCCGAGCGCCGCCAGAACCGGTGGGTGAGGTCGCGGCGCGGCATGATCCAACCGCGACGTCCGGCGAGGACGAGCAGGGCCGGGAGGAATGTCACTGCGGCCAGGAGCGCCACCGCAATGGAAATGGCCAGCGCCGGACCGACGGTCCTGAAGGCGCCCAGATGGGTGAAGACCATCCCAAGAAAGGTGATCGACACGGTGGCCGCGGACCCGGTGATCACTTTGCCGATTGAAGACAACGCACTGACGACTGCGTGACCCGAATCCAGGCCTAGCCGCAAATAGTCGTGGTAGCGGCTGATGAGAAACACGGCGTAGTCGATTCCGGCGCCCGCCATCATCGTCGTCATCAACGTAATCGTCTGGCTGGAAACGCCCAAACCGAGTTCGGCGACGCCAGCCACGATGTACTGCGCGACCACGACCGACACGCCGATCGTGATCAACGGCAACATCATGGTGGCCGGATTCCGATAAATCACGAACAGGATGATCAGGACCATGAGCAGGACGGCGGTCTCGATCACATGCATGTCGCGAATACCGATGTATGTGAGGTCGTCGCCGGTGGCCGCGGGGCCGGTCAAGTTTGCCGTGAGCGTGGATCCGGCGACGGTTTGTTTGACGGCGTCCGCGACCCGGGTGTAACCCTCGTGCAACTCCGGTGTGCCCACGCCGCCGGCGAGCACCATGGGCAGATACCAGGCTTTGTGATCCTTGCTGGTGACGGCCTCGCGCAGAGCCGGTGTGTGCACGAAATCCTGCAGCATGACGATGTCGCGCGTGTCCGGCCGGAGCCTGTCGGCCAGGGTGCGGTAGGTGACGTAGTCGGAGGGGCTCAATCCGGCGTCGTCGGTCAGCACGACCAGCAGGACGTTTTCGTTTTCGGAGCCCGATTGGTTGAACGCCTCGGTTATCTGGTGGGTCGTAGCCAGCACCGGGGCATCGGGCGGCAGGATAGCGACCGGCCGTTTGCTGGCCATCTCGGTCAGCGGTGGAAACGTCACCGACAGCACCGCGGCGAGCGCGATCCAGAACCCGATGACAACCCATGGCCACCGCAGCACAAAGACGCCTACCCGACCGAAGAGGCCGGTAGCTTCGGGCACAGTGGCCCCCGCCCCCCGCGACATTGGGCTAGGGTACCGACAAACTGCCTGATCCGTGCATCTTCGGGCGCAGCGGGTCGGCGGCGTTACAACCTACCCATACAGCTCGACGAACTGCTTCAGTGACTTCTCGACGTCTCCTTTGACCGCGCGCGCCGCCGCCGAGCCCACCGGGCCGAACAACGGGCGTCCGCCCAGCTCAAGGCGCAAACCGAGGGCAGACCCCTGTTTGGTGGGCCGCACGGTCAGCGTCACTGCGTACTTCGCCCCGCCTTTTCCGGATCCCGACAGCGCAACCTGGTGCGGCGGCTCCCACGTGGTCACCGTCCACGTCACCCGGTTGCGAAAGCCTTTGGCGCGTGCCACGCCGACGACTTCGGCCCCTTCGCTCAACTCGTCGGGCAGCTCGCTGCGCCACCCCTCGTGCATGACCAGCCAATCCCCCAGATTGGACAGATCGGCGACGTGCTCCCACATGTCCTGCGGGCTCATCGGGACGTCGGCGGTCATGTCGACAGCGGCCATCAGCGGCTGGGTCCGCCGCGGAGGCGGTTGCCGATCCGGATCCCGGGCAGCAGCAGGCTGCGCGGGACGTACCTGCCGCCGATGCTGACCGCTTTGGGCACGACGCCAGGCACCACACTGCGCTTGCCGGCAAGCATCCCGCCGATGGCCTCTTTGGCGACGTCGTGCGGCGAGACCTGCGCGATGGGGATGCTGAAACGCTCAGCGCTGGCGATCTCGCCCCACTCGGTCGGCACCGGGCCCGGGCACAAGACCGTGACCGAAACGCCCGTTCCGTGTAGCTCCTCATGGACGGCTTCGGAGAAGGTCTGAACAAACGCCTTGGTCGCCGAATAGACGGCCATGAACGGAATCGGCTGGAACCCCGCGATCGACGCGATGTTCAGCACTGCGCCGGCTCCCCGCTCGACCATGCCGGGCAGCGCGGCGTGGGTCAGTTCCATCAGCGCCAGCGAATTGAGGACGACTTCTTCGCTTTCCCGCTCGATCGGCAGAGTCTGGAAGATGCCGCTGGTGCCGAAGCCGGCGCTGTTGCACAAACCGGCTATCGGTTCGCTGCGCAGGTGCTCGGCCAGTTGTTTTCGCGACCCGGCGTCG
>DASQSQ010000421.1:0-3159 GCA_035642315.1 Mycobacterium sp. | reverse complement strand
TTTAATCTGCGCATAGTATCGTCTTAAACCCGGCTATCGTTGCAAGATGCGTAGCACGATCGCTCATCCAGCTCGTATGTATCGGCGCGGAAGGCTTCCTTAAGACAAAGTTGGTCGACCCGGGCCATCGCCTAGGATCGGAAGCCGCAGTCGGCGAGTCCTCCGGCCGATTGCATAAGCACCGTGCGATCGACGACCTCGATGTCGCTTTGGTCGAACGCCTCAGGATCGACGGGCGCGAAAGCAGCAGGTCGCTCGCCACTACGCTCGAGGTCAACGAGGCGACGGTCGGAAATCGCCTGCGCCGCATGGAAGACGCCGGCATCATGCGGGTCGTCGCCGTCACCGACGTACGCGCGTTCGGGCATCGCGAGTTGGCCTTCGCCTTCGTGGACGCCGCCGGTGGGTCTGTGCGCGCGGTCGCCACCGCGCTCGCATCGCTTCCAGAGTCCGTGGCGGTCACGATCTGCACGGGCCGATGCGACATCATCGTCGCGCTCCTCGCGCGCGGCCGGAGCCATCTAAGCGAGCTGTTCGGAAGTGCCCTGGCGCAGATCGAAGGGATCGGGCGAATCAGGGGTAGTTTGGCCCTCGAGATCCTCAAGTTTGAGTCCCGGTGGGCTGTCCTCGACGCGAACACCGGCAGTGCCCCACAAGTTCAAGCCAACGAGAACATCGACGAGGTGGATCTCGAGATCATCCGGATGCTTCAGTTGAATGCCCGACGAAGCAACCGAGATATTGCGGCCCAGATCGGTATGTCCGAGGGGACGGTGCGCACCCGGATCAGGCGCATGCTCGCCGACCGCGTATTGCGGATCCAAGCGGTGTCGGATGCCGGCGCCTTCGGAATCGGAGCACATTCCTTTATTGGCATCACGGCCGCCGCGGGAAGGGTCGACGAAGTCGGGACCGACCTAGTGCGCCGCGGCGACATCGCCCAGCTGACACGGGTGATTGGAGAGTATGACCTTATCGGCCTGCTCGTGGCACGAGATCACACAGCTCTCGTCGACACCATGCTCAACGAAATCTCCACGATCTCCGGTATCCGAACTATCGAAAAATTCGACACGTTCGCAACTCTGAAGCATGCCCACACCTGGACCTGGCTCGACCTAGGTCGTGGACCTGCCGAATCGAGCCGCGCTCGGGTTCGACGGACCATCTAGCTCAGTGAGGCGCTTTTCGCCGGCTCTCGCCAGATCCGTTCTAGCGCAGTCCCATACGAACGCATCCGTCGAGGCGGATCACTTCGCCGTTGAGCATAGGGTTGTCCACGATGTGCTCGACGAGCGCAGCGAACTCGTCAGGATGCCCCAAACGTCTAGGGTGCCGTGCTGGCGGATGGTCGCTCTTCTCACCAGACGTCGAAAGGGTCGGCCACCTGGTGCTTGGTCAGGTAGCTGCGCTCCCACCTTTCGAAACGCCACTCCTTGTAGCGGCTCCGCAACCTCAACAACAGAAACAACACGTCTTCCTCCATTCTTTGGTGGACGGCGACCCGGGATGACCCGGGTGGGTTTGGCAGCGGGGGCATAAGCACTCCGCGCGATCTCCCACAGAGCCGAGGCCCGACGTCCCTAGGACGGCGCTAGCCAGTAAGCATCACATCGACATCGTAAACAATTTATTGATTTTGTTCACGAGAGTCTGAAGCCTACAGTCGACACTTGTCAAGGTCCAGTCCCGCGACTTTTGCTGTGGCTGAACCTCTTGTTGCAGACCAGGGCCGGTCCTTGCCAGACTTCACCGCTGTAAACATATACTCATATTTGTGTACCTGTTAAGTTCGAGTTCGAGGCGGTTCTAGTGAAGCTCTCCATGCTCCTCACCAACTACGCGGGGGACCCGCGGGAATCGGCCGCCCTCGCACGGCGCCTCGAAGACGCCGGCTTGGACATCGTCTGGATCCCGGAGGCGTACGGATTCGACGCCATCAGCCAAGCCGGCTACATCGCCGCCCAAACGTCCCGGATCGAGATCGCCACCGGGATCGTCAACGTTTACAGCCGCACACCCAGCCTGCTCGCAATGACGGCGGCAGGCGTGGACATACTCTCGGAGGGTCGCTTCGTGCTCGGTCTCGGAGCATCCGGCCCGCAGGTTATTGAAGGCTTCCACGGGCTGCCATACAAGCAGCCCCTCCAGCGCATCAAGGAAACCATCGAGATCTGCCGACGCGTCTGGGAACGCAAAGAACCGCTGCAGTACGACGGCAAAATATTCAAGTTGCCCCTGTCTGCCGAGCAGGGAAGTGGGCTGGGCAAACCCCTCAAGATCATCAATCATCCGTTTCGCAGCCGCATCCCCGTTTACTGGGCCTCGCTCATGGATAAGTCCCTCGAGGCAACGGCCGAGGTTGCTGACGGCTGGCTTCCCGTCCTTTTCATACCGGAGGCCGCCGGCTCCGTGTTCGGCCCCGCCATCCGAGCCGGTTTGGCGAAGCGCCAACCCGGGCTCAGCCCTCTTCAGGTCGTCGCCGGAGGGCCTACCGCGGTGGGCGAGAACCTGCCTGTGCAGGAATTACGCGACAAGGGACGCAAATGGCTCGCCCTGTACGTGGGTGGTATGGGCGCGCGAGGAAAGAACTTCTACAACGAGCTCGCCGTGCGCTACGGCTACGAAGAAGACGCTGTGCGCATTCAAGACCTGTACTTGGACGGCAAAAAGACGGAGGCCGAAGCAGCGGTCCCAGACGAATGGCTCTTCCGCACGAGCATGATCGGCCCTCGAGGGCTCGTCGAGGAGCGCATCGCCGCATACGCAGCGGCCGGCGTCACGCACCTGAGCATCGAACCGGTCGGACCCGATCCGGTGAAGACGGTCGAGGCGATCCGCAAGATCGTCGACAACCTCCCCTCGGGGAGGTAAGACTAGTCGGCCCCGGAACGTCAACGCGGGTAACTTACTTCGTCAACTTCCTCCTAAAGGTGAACCTTGTCCGAGTCCGTGAGCAGACCATCCGACATGTATGAGCGCGTGCTGGATGCCGCCGAGGCCTGCTACGACAGCAGCGGGTGGGCGCGTCCCACCATGGACGAAGTCGCCCGTGTGGGCGGGGTGTCCCGCGGATACATCTACAAGCACTTTGTGAATCGGGATGGCCTCATGCTGGCCGTGCTGGTTCGGCGTGCCGAGATGTACAACCAGCGGGCG
>DASQSQ010000420.1:0-3711 GCA_035642315.1 Mycobacterium sp. | reverse complement strand
GCCGCCGTGGCGATCGCAAGCGCAGCGGAGCTGGGCGCAGCGGGTCACCACCAGAAGTTTCCTAAACGGGCGGATACGCCTGTGGTGGGTAGCCGTTACCGTCGGTGACACCACGCAGGCCCCACGTCAGGTACCTGAAGTAGAACTCGAGTTCGTCGGAAAAGTCGTAGCTCGGATCCGGATCCGGATTCATCTGACCACCCTCTCGACTTGGCTCGATCGTTCAGCGACTCGCGACTCGACTCGTCCAGGAGTCTAGTCCGCCGGGGGCAATGCACAACAGCGAACAACCGTTCTGCCTAGACTATCCAACTAGTTGATTGACACCGGGCGCCCCCGGCCTGCCGAATAGCGAGTTGACATGCCATCCGAGAACGGGCTCTCCCGCCGCGAGGAGTTGCTGACTGTTGCCACCAAGCTGTTCGCCGCCCGCGGCTACCACGGCACCCGGATGGACGACGTCGCCGACGTGGTCGGGCTGAACAAAGCCACTGTCTACCACTACTACGCCAGCAAGTCGCTGATCCTCTACGACATCTATCAGCAGGCCGCCGAGCGCACCCTGACCGCCGTGCACGATGACCCGTCGATGTCGGCACGCGAGGCGCTTTATCAGTACACCGTCCGCCTGCTCACCGGGATCGCCGGCAACCCGGAAGGCGCGGCGGTGTATTTCCAGGAGCAGCCCTACATCACCGAGTGGTTCACCGAGGAGCAGGTCGTCGCGGTCCGGGAGAAGGAAACCCAGGTCTACGAGCACGTGCACGGGCTGATCGACCGGGGCATCGCCAGCGGCGAGTTCTACCCATGCGACTCCCACGTGCTGGCGCTCGGTTACATCGGGATGACGCTGGGCGCCTACCGCTGGCTGCGGCCGAGCGGACGCCGCAGCGCCAAGGAGATTGCTGCAGAGTTCAGCACCGCGCTACTGCGCGGGTTGATCCGCGACGAGGCGGTCCGCAACGAGTCACCGCTCGGGGTCGGAAGCGAAATCGGGACAGCCGGTCGTCGTCCGTAAGTGGTCGATGTCGGAGACTGTTGGCCATGACTGACATGTTTCGCCTCGACGGCAAGGTCGCCGTGGTCACCGGCGGCGGCCGCGGCATCGGCGTGATGATGGCGCGCGGACTGCTGCAGGCGGGAGCGACGGTATATCTGTCCAGCCGCAAGAAAGCCGAGCTCGACGCCGCCGTCGCGGAGTTGTCCGTGCACGGGCCGGTGCAGGCGATCCCCGCCGATCTGGGCACCGTCGACGGCGTTCAGGCGTTGGTAAGCGACCTCGCGGACCGCGAGGATGTCGTCCACGCGCTGTTCAACAACGCCGGCGCGGCGTGGGGGGCTCCGTTCGGCGAGTTCCCCGAATCGGGCTTCGACAAGGTGCTCGACATCAACGTCAAAGGCGTCTTCCTGCTGACCCGCGCCCTGACGCCGATGCTGACGGCCGCCGCGACCGACGACGACCCGGCGCGCGTCATCAACACCGGCAGCATCGACGGAATCGTCCCGCCGGGACGCGGCAGAAACAACTTCTCCTACAGCGCGAGCAAGGCCGCCGTGCACATGCTGACCCAACATCTGGCCGGCGAGCTGGCGCCGCGGATTCTGGTCAACGCGATCGCGCCCGGCCTGTTCGCGTCCCGGATGACCAAGGAGCTGCTGAGCGCAGGGCCGGACGCGGTCGGCACCGGCATGCCGCTGGGCCGCATCGGGCAACCCGACGACATCGCCGGCATCGCCGTCTTTCTGGCCAGCCGCGCCAGCAGTTACATCACCGGCGCGGTGATCCCGGTGGACGGCGGCATCAGCGTCATCCGCTGAGTCTGATCGCCCGCCTCCTCCTCATCGCGCTGCGCGCTCTGCATCGTCGCCGGGCTAGGCGGCTTTCAGGTTCTTTTCCAGGAAGTCGAGCTGGTCGGCGATGACGCGCTCGAAAGCGTCGCCGACATAGATTTCGAAATGGCCCTCCGGATAGAGCTTGACCTGACCATGCGGCGCCAACGCCGCGTAGCGACGGGTCGGGCCCGACGGTGCCACCGAATCGGTTTCGCAGACGCAAAACAGGATCGGGCAGGAGACTTTCGCCGCGAGCCGGCCGGGACGGTAGGGCAGGATCTTCACTCCGATCCGTGCGGCGACCTCGTTTCGCAGCACCGCGCCGTCGGGCACCAGCTTCAAAAATCCGGGGTAGGCGTCGGGCGCGTTCATCAACGCGACCTCGCCCGGATTGCCGGCGGTAGGCACCATCACCGGCGACCCGCCGAGCCGGGCGGCGATCAGGTCGCGTGCCGCCAACGCCGTCACGCGAGCACTGACCGACGGACTCAGCGTACCCAGCGAGGCGACGCCGTCGGTGAACGGGCATTGTGAGACGACCGCCGCGATGCCGGGTACCCGAGCCGCCGTGGCGATGACATGACCGCCGCTAAACGACGTGCCCCACAAGCCAATTCGATTGTGATCGATACCGGCCAGCGTCCGGGCGTAGGCTACCGCAACGGTCCAGTCCTGCAGTTGCATCCTGATATCGAGTAGTTGACGCGGCGCACCTTCGCTGTCGCCGAAGTTGCGGTAGTCGAACACCAGGCAGGCGTAACCGGCCGCGCAAAAGCGTTCGGCGTAGGCGTCCAAACGCATGGTGCGGACCGCCCCCAAACCGTGCGCCATCACCAGCAGCGGTGCATCGCCGTTGCTCACCGGTCGATACAGCCACGCGCTGACCCGGTCGCGGCCGGAGTTGAACCAGACATCCTCACGCTGCTCGCTCACGACACTCATCCTGCATCGTCATCGAGTGGTGTGGTAGACCGGCGCCATGGCCCTGAGTGTGCTGCAGCAGGTGTCGTCGCTGGTTGGGCCGAACTACGTCAGCACGGACCCCGACGTGCTGGCGGGCCGCAGCATCGACCACACCGGCCGCTATCGCGGGCGGGCCAGCGCGCTGGTGCGCCCGGGCTCGGCAGCGGAAGTCGCCGAAGTGCTACGCGTGTGCCGGGACGCCGGTACCCACGTCACCATCCAGGGGGGTCGCACCTCCTTGGTGGCCGGCACCGTCCCAGAGCACGACGATGTGCTGCTGTCCACCGAAAGGCTCAGCGGCATAAGCGATATCGACACAATCGAGCGTCGCGTCGAGGCCGGGGCAGGGGCGACCTTGGCGTCCGTTCAGCACGCGGCGGCCGCGGCCGGCCTGGTGTTCGGTGTCGACCTGGCCGCGCGCGACACCGCCACTGTCGGCGGGATGGCGTCCACCAATGCCGGCGGGCTGCGAACCGTGCGCTACGGCAACATGGGCGAGCAGGTCATCGGTCTCGACGTCGCTTTGCCCGACGGGTCGGTGGTACGAAGGCACTCTCGGGTGCGGGCCGACAACACCGGCTATGACCTGCCGTCGCTGTTTGTCGGCGCCGAAGGAACGCTGGGCGTGATCACCGCGCTTGATCTGCGCCTGCACCCCGATCCGCCGCATCGGGTGACGGCCGTGTGCGGCTTCGAGGACCTCGACGTGTTGGTCGACGCCATCCCGCCGACGGTGGCGGTGTCGCGCGCGGCCAGGTCGACACCGAACACCAGGCGGGCCGCGGCCGCCGCGTGCTGAACGGCCGCCAAGGTCGCCCCAGCCCCGGCCTCGACGCGGCGCTCGATTGTGTCGATATCGCTTATGCCGCTGAGCCTTTCGGTGGACAGCAGCACATCGTCGTGCTCTGGGACGGT
>DASQSQ010000419.1:0-2507 GCA_035642315.1 Mycobacterium sp. | reverse complement strand
CGTGGTGTTGGAGGGCGAAAGTGTGCGTGGCTTCGCCGACCAGACCGTGATCGTCAGGCTGGGCGACGGCCGGGTGATCACCAAGGTGGTGCCGAGCCTCGAGCCGCAGCGGCATACCCTCGACGAGCGCATCGCAATGTTTAAGAACACCGCGAAGTCGTTGGGCGAGCGGGCCGATCGGCTTGTGGACGTCGTGATGAACCTTGAGCACCACACCGTGTCGGACGTCGCCGAGTTGGCCCGCTGATGTGCGGGGCGCAGCCGCTTCTCCCGGGCAGCCGGGTGCTGGTCGTCGACGGTGCCGGGGTCGGCAACCGCCGTGGACGCCGGCTAGTGCCGCGATGATGCGGGAGCCGGTGACGGGTGCCTACACGGTGGCCCTCACCGGTGACGTCATCATGAACACGCCCGTGTCCGCGTGCCGCGATACCGACGTCCTGGCCGCTGTAGACGTGCTCCGCACCGCCGACGTCACACACGCCCATCTGGAGATCCCGCTGCACGACTTCGCGGGTGCCGACGTGTTCGGCGCTGCGGAGGGGCCGCTGAGCTGGATGCGTGGTCCCACTGGGATCGCCGACGAATTGCGCTGGCTCGGTGTGGATGTGGTTTCCGCGGCGTCCAACCACTCGCTGGACTATTCCTACGGCGGGCTGCGGTGCACGATCGAGGCGCTCGATGCCGCGGGGCTGCCCCATGCCGGCATCGGTGTCGACCTGGCCGCCGCCCGCGCGCCCGCGTTCGCCGACACCGCGGCGGGGCGCGTGGCCGTCGTGTCCGCTACCTCGTCGTTCCCGGCGTTCGCCAGGGCAGGCGCCGCGCGCCCCGACGCGCCGGGCAGGCCGGGGGTGAACCCGCTGCGCTACGTACACGTGGTCGACCGGTCCGCGGCCCGCGAGGTGATGTCGATCTCGGCGCGGCTCGGCATGTGGGTGGTGGAAGACGGTGACGAGTTCGTCGTCCACCCGCCCGGGCTGCACAACTCCATCACGCGGTTCCGGCTCCGGCCGCAGCACGGCCCGCCCAGCACGGCGTGCGACGAGGACGACCTGGCGGGCAATGTCTCCTCCATCCGGCTGGCCCGCGCCACCGCCGACCTCGTCGTCGCGCACCTACACGTGCAGGCGTGGGACGGCGAGGCGGGGCTGATGTCCACGACACCGGCATTCGCGCGTGAATTCGCTTGCGCGGCAATATCAGCAGGCGCCCACATCGTACTGGTGCAGGGCTCGCACGCGCCGATGCGGGGGATCGAGGTGCACGACGGCGTCCCGATCTTCTACGACCCAGGCCCGCTTTTCCGGCTCGGCCGCCGCGAAGCGCAGCCACACGACTTTTACACGCGCTGGGGCAACCACGGCGCGGTGCGCTCGTTCGACGCAACCCCGTTGGATGCCTATGGCGCCCGCGCGGACGCCATGGGTGGGCCGGGCAGCCGCAAGGTCGTGCACAGCCCGCGCGCGGGTAACGGCCACGAGCCGGGTTTCGTGGTCCCGGTGTGCACCGTGGACGCCGAGTCCCACCGAGTCACGCGGATCGAGTTGCATCCGATGGTGTGGAGCACCGCACTGCGTGCGACGACAGGCTTTCCCGCTCGCGCAGACGGCCAACGGGGGCAAGCGATCCTGGCCAAGCTCGGCGAGCTCTGCCTGCCGTACGGCACGGCGATGACGGTCAAGACTGGACCCGATGTCGGGGTGATCGACCTGTGACCGCCGACGGGCGGCCGCGCCGTGCGGTATAGCGTCACGCTCGTCGCGACCGATCGCGGCTCCCGAGTCGCCGACATCGCTCGCGCCGTCGAGGAACTCGGGCTCGACGGGTTGTGGATCCCCGACCACACCCACATTCCGGTGTCGCGCGATTCGCCCTATCCCCTGGGCGGGGAGCTGCCCGAGCGTTACCGCCGCAACCTGGAGGCGCTATCGGCAGTCGCCATGGCGGCGGCCGCGACGTCGCGGATCCGCGTGGGCACCGGCGTGCTGCTCGCCGCGCTGCGTGATCCGATTGTCACCGCCAAGGCGCTGGCCACCATCGACCAGCAATCCGGCGGCCGGGTGGCGGTCGGCGTCGGCTACGGCTGGAACCGCGAGGAGATGGCCGACCACGGCGTCGACCCCGCCACCCGGCGTGCGCGCACCCGCGAGCACGTGTTGGCCATGCGCAACCTGTGGGAGTGCGAGATCGCTTGTTATAAAGGCCGATTCGTGTCGATCGCGTCCTCCTGGTCGTGGCCCAAGCCGGCACAGCGGCCGCTGCCGGTGCTCGTCGGGGGCGCCCCTAGCCGCGTCGTGTTCGAGCACGTCGCCGAGTTCGGGGCGGGCTGGATCCCGGTCGGCGGCCACGACATGTCCGACGCGGTGGCGCGACTTCGCGACCGGGTTGCCGTCGCCGGCCGCGATCCCGATTCGCTGGAGGTCATCCCCTTCACCTCGGCGGCCACCGACCCCGCGAAGGTCGACGCGCTGCAGCGGGCGGGGGCCACCGAGATCGCGTTCGACATCAGC
>DASQSQ010000418.1:0-17706 GCA_035642315.1 Mycobacterium sp. | reverse complement strand
CCCTCGAGTTGACGCGGATCGGCCGGAAACATGTCCAGCTCGTCGGCGCCGGCGTTCTCCACATCTCCGGTGCGATACGACTCCTGGGTCAGCGCTCGGTTGATCCGCGCAACCGCTTGGGAGAACTTGTCGTAGCTGCCTCCGGCGAAAAGTCGTTGGACGCGGGCGAATTGCGGCGAGCCGGGATAGGCCCAATACGGTTCCAACGTGCTGAGGCGAGCCAGCAACTCTTGGCAGGCGCTGATGCACTTTTCTTTCAATGGGCCGGCGGTGTCCGGGCGGGTCAGCCGATCAGCGGCCTCCTCCAACCGGCACCACGAGTCGCTGCGGACCTGCCACAGACTGTTGTAAGCGCGCAAGTGTTCTGTCATGGCGGCCCTTTCGTCGAGTCAAGGTTCGCAGACCCAGCCCGCCTCTTGGTGACCAGCAAACAAACAATGCGCGTCCGTCGAGTGACCGCCGAAGCCGGCAACGATACCGGGAGTCGCCAAAACCGAACCCAGACTGCTCATTCCGGCGACAGACAGCTCTAGATGGCGTCTGCGTCGCGCTCGCCGGTTCGCACGCGCACCACCGTGAGCAGCGACGTCACCCAGACCTTGCCGTCACCGATCTTGCCGGTGCGGGCGGCGTTGACGATGCCGTCGACGACGCGGTCCACGGACTCTTCATCGACCAGCACCTCGACCTTCATCCTGGGGATGAAGTCAACCTGATATTCGGCGCCTCGGTAGACCTCGGTGTGGCCCTTTTGCCGACCGTAGCCTTGCACTTCGCTGACAGTCATGCCGAGCACTCCCGCCGCTGCGACGGCGGCCTTGATGTCTTCGATCGCGAAGGGCTTCACCACTGCAGTGACCAGCTTCATTGCACAATCAGCTCTCCGAGGGCGCGCCACGCGGGGTGGAATCCGCGTCGGCGAACGTTCGATCGAGTCGCCCGGCGACGATGGTTTCGTCCGGGTAGGCCTCTTCTTGGTGCACCGCGACATCGCCGAGTTCCAAGACCTCGTCGGGTGCGCGCAGCTTCATGAAAAGGCCGAGGATTCGCAGGATGGCGAACGTGATGAAACCGTCCCAGACAATGATGGTCAGCGCAGCGCCGAGTTGGATCAGGATTTGGATGGGGTGATGGCCCCATAGCCAGCCGGCGGCGGTGACGTCGGCTACATCCTTGCCGTTGCCTTGGTAGAAAATGATGTGCGGGTCAGCGAGCACGCCGACCAGTAGTCCGCCTGTCAGGCCGGCCACACCGTGGGTATGCACCACGCCGAGGGTGTCGTCGACCTTCTGGAAAAGCCGGGTGCGACCGAGCCAGTTCCATGACATCCACACCAGCGAGGACGCCACCACGCCGATGATCATGGCGCCAAAGGTGTTAACGAAGCCGGCGGCGGGAGTGATTGCCACCAGCCCCGCGATCATCCCGTTGATTCCGCCCAAGAAGGTGGGTTTGCGATCGCGACCGACGAACATGTCCCAGATCACCCAGGTCAACAGCGCGACAGCGGTGGCCAGGTTGGTGTTGAGCACCGCTAGCGAGGCATTGGTGCCGGCGAAGTAGGGGTCACCGCCGTTGAACCCGTTCCAGCCAAGCCACAGGATCCCTGCCCCCACCGCGGCCATCGGCAGGTTGTTGGGCACCGCGCGTTGACGGTCGCGGGCCAGCCGAGGTCCGATCACCGCGGCGGCGACAAACCCGCTGGTGCCTGCCGCCAGGTGGATGACATATCCACCGGAGAAGTCCAGCGCCCCAGTGGTCCACGCTTTGACGGCGCCGGCGTGTGGCTGTGCCCAAAAGCCCCCACCCCATACCAGGAACGCGTTGACCGCGTAAGCAAAAGTCGACCACAGCGGAACGAAGAGCAGCCACACCTTGAAGTTCATCCGGCCGACTACGCTGCCCAGGAATAGCAGCGGGGTGATGGCGGCGAACACGAACTGGAAGTAGGCCAGCGTGGTCTCGGAGAATCGGAACTTCGGCATGCCCGCGTCTAGCAGCGGAATGCTCGCCTGATGCTGATTGTCGGCACCCAAGATGGACCCCGGCTTACCCACCGCGGACTGCAGGATGCCCGGGCCGAGCTTCAGGGGCTCCCCGAATCCCATTTTGAATTCCCAGAGCACCCACACCACCAGCACCAGCGAGAACCCGGTGAAGGCCATCAACATCGTGTTGACCGCCCACTTCTTTTGGACGAGAGCCCCATACAGCACCGCAATGCCGGGGATGCTCATCAGTCCAACCAGAGTCGCGGCCACTAACTGCCAGGCGTTATCCCCGGAGCTGAGCCAGTCGGGATAGGGGTTCATATTTCGTCATCCCTCGCGATCGGTTACCGCGTTGACGCAAAAGAGCGGTCCAACTGTCGCACTGGGCGGTTTCTGCCAGATGACTAAGTGTTAATTTTGAATTTCCGTTTGAGCGAAGGCGCTTACGGGCGAATTCCAGCGACCCGACACTGGGCCGCAACGGCCACCGCGTGCGCATCGCGCTGACCGTCGACCGCGCGGCACCAGTCGTGCGCGGCGAGGCCGCACGCATGCTCAAGTCCGCCACCCATGCTGCTTGGGAACGTGACGGTGACGCAGCCGTCACCGGACCGGTCATAGGTCGACGAGCGGCCAGTCAGCCCCCAGGCAAGCGCGAGCAGAACGGCAGCAACGACAACGCCGGTCACTATCAGCGCGGCGCGGCGTTCGCCCGACGTGAGCGGGCCACTCGGTGGAGTCTTGCCACTGTTGACCGTCGAAGTCCCCTTCATCCGGCGAATTCGATCCGCCCACAATATATGCATCTTCCCAGGCTGCGCATGCCTTGCGGCCACTGGTCAGCAAGCCGCGGCACGCGACAATCGATCCCGTTATCCACACATCGCAGCTCATCCACAAGGTGCCCGTTTGGCGAGTACCAGTGTCGGACCGTCGCGGCATAATCGAAAGCATGTTCGATGTGCAGCTTCCAGATGTGGAGGCAGTGTGCGGACTCGACGGCGCGGGCCTGGTGGACGTGATGCGGGATGCCGCGCGGGTGGAGTCGGGGGCGATCGCGCGCAAGCTCGCGGCCGTGGCCGAGCTGTATCAGCGGCGGCTGGCCGAGCAAGACGCCGAGGACCGCGAGCAGTGGTGCATCGACGGGTGGGAGCAGGTGGCTGCCGAAGTCGCTGCCGCCCAGGGGATCAGCCGCGGACGGGCGGCTGGCCAGTTGCGGTACGGATTGGCGCTGGCGGAACGATTCCCGAAGCTCGCCGCCTTGTTCGCCGCTGGTGATGTGGACTTCCGGGTGATCTCTGCGGTGGTGTTTCGCTCCGAGTTGATGATCGACGACGCTGCGCTGACCCGCCTGGACGGCTGGCTGGCCCGCAACGCTTCGCGCTGGAGCCGACGGTCGTACAACAAGATCGTCGAAATCGTCGACTACTGGATTCAGAAGCTGGAGCCGGCTGCGATTCGGGTGGCGCTGGAAACCGAGGAGAGCCGTCACATCAGCATCGGTCCGCTGCAATCCGGGATGGCCGAGATTTGGGGCGACGTTCGGGCACCCGATGCGGTGGTGTTCGACCGACGGCTCGATGAGTTGGCTGCCACGGTCTGTCCAGCAGATCCACGCACCAAAGCCCAGCGCCGCGCCGACGCATTGTCGGCCTTGGCAGCGCGGGCTACCGCCATGTCGTGTGCCTGCGGTTCGCCCGATTGTCCGGCGACCAAACAGGACGCCACTGTCGGGGATGTCGTCATCCATGTACTCGCCGAAGCCGCCACCGTGAGCGGCGACTCGACCGCTCCCGGTTACGTGCCCGGCTTCGGTGGCTTGCCCGCGGAGGCGGTGCAACGGCTGTCGAAGTCAGCGAAGCTGCGGCCGGTGGTCCATCCGAAGGACTCTGCACCCGAGCCGCGGTATCGGCCCTCTGCGGCCCTGGCCGATTTCATCCGCTGCCGCGACCTGACCTGCCGGTTCCCTGGTTGCGACCGCCCGGCTGAGCATGCGGACATCGACCACACCGTGCCGTGGCCGCTAGGCCCGACCCATCCGTCAAACCTGAAGTTGCTCTGTAGGATTCACCATTTGCTGAAGACGTTCTACACCGGACCCAACGGTTGGCGAGATCGTCAAGACCCCGACGGCACGGTGATCTGGACCTCGCCGACTGGCCACACCTACACCACGAAACCCGGTGGGAGCCTGTTCTTTCCCGCATTGGCCATTCCGACAGGCAAGCTGAAGTTGCCGACATGGACATCTTCGACTAGTGCGAGTCGCAGACTTATGATGCCGACTCGTCGGCAGACGAGAGCCGCCGACCGCGCCGCTCGCAACAAGTGGGAACGCGGAATCAACGAAGCGCGGATCGCCGCCGAAGCTGCCCGAGAGGCGGCGCGGATCGCTGCCTGCAATGACCCGCCGCCCTTCTAGGGTGTTCTCTAGATACCGAGATCCTTGGCGATGATCGTTTTCATGATCTCGGTGGTTCCGCCGTAGATCGTCTGGATGCGGGCGTCGACGAACGCGCGCGATACCGGGTATTCCCGCATATAGCCGTAGCCGCCGTGCAACTGCAGGCAGCGATCAGCTGTGCGCACTTGCAGTTCGGTGGTCCACCATTTCAGCCTCGCCGCCCGGGCCGCGGTGAGCTGACCGGTCAAATGCTCGACGATGCAGTCATCGAGGTAGGTTCGTGCGATATCGAGTTCGGTGGCCAGCTCGGCGAGCACGAACTGGGTGTTCTGCAAGCCAGAGATGGGCGCTCCGAAGGCATTTCGTTGTTTGACGTATGCGAGGGTTTCGGCCAGCACCCCTTCGGCCGCAGCCACCGCGCCCACCGCCAGCGAAAGCCGCTCTTGTGGAAGGTTGTTCATCAGCTGGTAGAAGCCCCGGCCTTCGTCTCCGAGCAGGTTCTCGACGGGTACCCGCATGTCGGTGAAGCTCAGCTCGCTGGTGTCCTGCGCGTGCAGGCCGATCTTCTCCAGGTTCCGGCCGCGGGAAAAACCCGGCGTGTCCGGGTCGGCGACAAGCAGCGAAAGGCCTTTGTGGCGGTCGGGCGAGGTGCGTACCGCGATGACGAACAGGTCGCCGGTTTGCCCGTTGGAGATAAAGGTTTTCGCGCCGTTGACGACGTAATGGTCGCCGTCCCGCACCGCGGTGGTACGGATGCCGGCGAGGTCGCTACCCGCGCCCGGCTCGGTCATCGCGATGCCGATGATCGTCTCGCCGGTGACCACACCCGGCAACCAGCGTTGTTTTTGTTCGGCAGTCGTCAGATCGGTGAGATAGGGCAGCACGATGTCGTTCTGCAGCGAGATGGCAACGGCCTCGGCGGCCGCGCCGACCCGCTGCAGTTCTTCGACGACGATTGCGTTGTAGCGAAAGTCGTCAACGCCGGGGCCGCCCAACTCCTCGGGTACCGAAAAGGCCAGCAGTCCAAGCTTTCCGGCCTCGGTGAACAGGGCGCGGTCCACACGACCGGCCTTCTCCCACTGCTCGTGGGCCGGGACGACCGTCTGTTGCACGAAATCGTGGACCAGCTCGCGGAACTGATGATGCTCGGACGTGTATTCCAGGCGTGCGCTCATCGGAAGGCGTCCATGCCGGTGATGGCCTGGCCGAGGATCAGCTGATGCATCTCCGGGGTGCCCTCGTAGGTGAGCACCGATTCCAGGTTGACCATGTGCCGGATCACCGGGTACTCCAGCGAAATGCCGTTGCCGCCCAGGATGGTTCGTGCGGTTCGGCAAATCTCGATCGCTTCACGGGTGTTGTTGAGCTTGCCGAAGCTGACCTGCTCGGGCCGCAGCCCGCCGCCGTCCTTGAGGCGGCCGAGGTGCAGCGCAAGCAGCAGGCCCTTGTGCAACTCCACAGCCATGTCAACGAGTTTCGCTTGCGTCAACTGGAATCCCGCGATCGGACGGCCGAATTGGGTGCGCTGAGTGGCGTAGTCCAGCGCCGCCTGCCATGCCGAGCGCGCGGCGCCCATCGATCCCCAGATGATGCCGTAGCGTGCTTCCGACAGGCAGGACAACGGGCCTTTGAGGCCATTGACCTCCGGCAACAGGGCGTCGTCAGGCAGCCGCACGTCGTCGAGCACCAGTTCGCTGGTGATCGACGCCCGCAGCGACAGCTTGTGGTGGATGGTGTTAGCGGAGAATCCCGCAGTGTCGGTGGGGACTATGAATCCGCGGATCCCGTCGTCGGTAGCCGCCCACACGATCGCGACGTCGGCGACCGATCCGTTGGTGATCCACATCTTGCGGCCGTTGAGGATCCAGTCCGATCCGTCGCGTCGCGCCCGGGTTGTCATCGACGCCGGGTCCGATCCGGCGTCGGGTTCGGTCAGCCCGAAACAGCCGAGCAGTTCGCCGGCGGCCATGCCGGGCAACCACTGTTGCTTCTGCTCTTCGAAACCGAACTTCCAGATCGCGAACATCGCCAGCGAACCCTGCACCGACACCATCGACCGGATACCGGAGTCGGCCGCTTCCAGCTCGGTACAGGCCAGGCCGTAGTGCACGGCCGACGCCCCGCCGCAGCCGTAGCCCTCCAGATGCATGCCGAGCAGTCCGAGCTGGCCGAAGTGCTTGGCGAGATCGCGAACCGGAAGGTCGCCGATTTCGAACCACTCCGCGACGTGCGGGATGACATGCTCGGCGCAGAACTGTCGGACGGTGTCGCGGACCGCGATCTCGTCGTCAGACAGCGACGTGTCCAGGCCGAGCGGGTCCTGCGGGTTGAAGCTACTCATCCGGCCATCGTAAGACCGCCGCTCAGCCCGGCGATCGGTAGCGTCGCGGCTATGACGAACCGCGACCATGGCGACCCTGGCGACGCTCCCTCCACGCCGCCGCCACTGCAGCCGCCGGTTGGGTCTGCCCGCCCCTCGGCCGCTGAGCAGGCACGAACCATCGCCGCAGCCGGTAATGCCGCAACTTTGGCCACCCTGACTCCCGACGGCGACCCGTGGGCGTCGTTCGTGGCGTATGGACTGCTGGGCGGGCAACCGGTGCTGTGCTTGTCGAACCTGGCCGAGCACGGCCGCAACCTCGCCGGCGACCCACGCGCCAGCCTTTCGATCGTGGCCGAGAGCGGCGACAGCGACCCGCTGTCCAAGAGTCGAATCACGCTGGCCGGGCTCGTCTCCCAGCCCTCGGCTGCCGATCGAGACGCGGTTCGTGCGGCATACGCGAGCGCGGTGCCTGCTGCCCGGATGTTCCTCGACTTCAGCGACTTCACCTTGTGGGTGCTGGAGGTCCGGCGGGTGCGTTGGGTGGGCGGCTACGGCCGGATGGACTCGGCGACCGGCGAACAATACGGCGCCGCGGCGCCGGATCCGGTCGCACCGGCCGCGGCCAGGGCCATTGCGCACCTCAACGCCGATCACGCCGACGCCCTGGTGGCGATGGTCCGGGCGTTTGGCGGCTATCCCGACACTGACGTCGCTGTGTGCACTGGTATCGATCGCTACGGCCTGGATATCCGGGTGAACACTCCGCGCGGAATCGCCTACGCACGCGTCGGCTTCCCGACACGGCTCGACTCTGCTGATCAGTTGCGCTCGACGACGGCAGAGCTAGCGCGCCTGGCCAGCGCCGACCCGCCAGTTACAACTCACGAAGCACCCAGCTAATAAAGCCCTTTTGGAAGCAGTCGGGGTGCGAGTAGCGCGTGTGAGTGAAGCTGCCGTGGAAGAATCGACCGGTGCCTTTTGACATTCACATCCGCACCGCTGACGGCGGTGTCCAGTACCCAAGCGCATTCAGTTACGGCGTCGAAGACGGCATCCTGCGGGTTCAGGTGGGGGTAGACCTGGACCAGTCGGACCAGATCTACTTTGCTCCGGGCTACTGGCAGCAGTATGTAATCGACCCCCACGATGAGGACCCCCTCGATCTGGGTCTGCTGGACGACGAAGAGTTCCTGGACGACGTGGACCTTCTGGATGACGAAGAGATCCTGGACGAAGTAGGCGAATAGCTCATATACCTCGCCCGGACTCGAGCCGAAGCGTTTGAATGCTCGTATGGTCGGTGCGTGGGTCGGCTTCGCGGTTGGGCTGGCTGTTGTGACAGCCACGCTGCTGAGCGTCGCGGGCACCCTGGTCGTTCCGCGGGCGGTCAACTCCCCTCTCTCGCGGGCCGTTGAACGGTTCCTCGACATCGCCTTCTTTCTAGCGACCAAGCGGGTGCGCTCCTTTGGGCGCCGAGACCGGATCCTGGCCTGGCAAGCGCCGATGTCGCTGCTCGTCCGGCTTGCCGTGTGGCTGGGCATGCTCACTGTCGGCTTTGCCCTCTTGCTGCTGCCGAGCTTGAAAGGCCATCTGGGACAAGCCTTTTCTGAATCCGGATCCTCGTTGTTCACCCTTGGGTACGCTGCACCGGCCACTGGTGACAGCACGACGCTCGAATACCTGGCGGCGTTCACCGGGCTGGTCGTAATCGGATTGCAGGTCGGTTACCTGCCCACGCTGTACGCCGCGTTCAACAAGCGCGAAACCGAAGTCACCTTGCTTTCGTCGCGTGCCGGGGTGCCGGCCTGGGGTCCGGAGATCCTGGTCCGCACCCGATGGGGGATCCAGGAGGGTGACATCGCACCGGTTCTGGAAACCTTGTTCCTGTCCTGGGAGCGATGGGCCGCCGAGGTGGCCGGATCCCACACCACCTATCTGACGCTGGCCCGGGTTCGCTCGCCTCGGCCGTTGTCACACTGGCTGACCTCGCTGATCGCGGTGATGGATGCCGCTGCTCTGCATCTGGCGCTGGCCCCGTCGCGCGAACCCAAACTGGCACCCAGGTTGGCGCTGCGGATGGGCTTCGTCGCCATCGGACAGATCGCCCGAACGATGCAGAAGGCAGCAGCACTCGAAGAACCAGATCCGGATGCGCCAATCTCCGTGTCATACGACGACTTTCGGGTAGCTGCCGCGATGCTGCGCGAGGTCAACTACCCGATCGAACGGCCAGATGAAGAGGCGTGGCCCCACTTTCGTGGCTGGCGGGCTAACTACGACGCGACCGCGCTGTTGCTCGCCAAGCAGTTCGACGCGCCACCGGCGTTATGGACAGGACCGCGGCGCTGGCCGTCCACCCCGATACTGCCGGTTCGCCCGCCGGCCATGCTGGCGCGGGGAGCCCGACGAGGAAGTGCGCGGGGCGCAGGGCCGGAATAAGTTCTCGCATCCGTGTGTCGGGTGACGAGTGGCTGGGACGGCGCAGTGCGAGGAGTCAGCAATTTGGCGTGTGCTTCATAGCAGCTGCGGCTTCGGTCATGCGCATCCCGGCACGTAAGCGTCCGTTATGTGCTTCGCTAATCAGCAATAGTCGTGTCGCCTAGATTGGGCTGGTGGGACGCTTGGCAGATCAAATCAGCGAAGAACGGCGACGCGAAAACAACGGGCCAGCCGACGAGCCACTTCAGGGAGTTGTTCGCGCAATGATCGAGGAGCGTCCGCGGCGGGCAGTGGGCTGGCTGGGCGTCGACGTTGCCTGCGTGCTGGTGTTCTGTGCGGTCGGGCGGCGCAGTCACGACGAGGGGCTCAATGTCGCGGGCATCGCAACGACGGCGTGGCCGTTTCTGAGCGGTGCCGGCGTGGGGTGGCTGGCCGCGCGAGCGTGGCAGCGCCCGACGGCGGTGGTCCCGACCGGGGTCGTGGTGTGGTTGTGCACGGTCGCGGTCGGGATGCTGCTGCGCAAGGTCACCTCCGCCGGCGTGGCTGCCAGTTTCGTGGTGGTGGCGTCAACGGTCACGGCGCTGTTGCTGCTCGGCTGGCGGGCGGCGTTGCTTTTGAGTGCGCGTAAGCCGAACTAGGCGACCCGTTGACCACGCCTTTCGGCGAACCAGAGGATGGAGATCGGCGCTGGCCGGCGCGGCGCGGCGTAGGGTCGGGCTGACCATGGCGCGAACAGATCACGACACCTGGGATCCGGCCACCAGCGTCGGAACCACCGCGACGTTGGTCGCGACGGCCCGGGCACTGGCGACCCGGGCCGGTTTGATCAACGACCCGTTCGCCGAGCCGTTGGTGCGCGCCGCGGGAGTGGACTTCTTTATTCAGGTCGCCAGCGGCGAGCGTGCCATCAGCGAGCTTGGTGACGACAACGGATTCGCTTTGCTGACTGATCTTTTCGCGGTCCGTACCCGTTTTTTCGACGACTTTCTCACCGATGCCGGGCGGGCCGGTATTCGGCAGGCGGTGATCTTGGCGTCGGGGCTGGACGCCCGGCCTTACCGGTTGTGGTGGCCGGCGGGCACCACCGTCTTCGAGATCGACCAGCCGCAGGTGATCGATTTCAAAACCCAGACGATGCGGGGCCTGCAGGCCACCCCGACAGCCGACCGGCGCGCGGTGGGAATCGATCTTCGCCGGGAGTGGCCGGAGGCGCTGCGGCGGCTCGGCTTCGACGTCACCAAACCCACCGTCTGGATTGCCGAGGGGCTGTTCATCGGATTTCTGACACCCACCACGCACGACCGGTTGTTGAACAATGTCACCGCGATGAGCGCCCCGGGCAGCAGGATGGCGGCCGATTATCTGCCGAAGGAGCTTGGGCCGTTTTCGAGCCAGGAGCACACCCTCGCTGAACGCTGGCGCCCGTACGGTTTCGAGGGCGATATGACCGAGCTCACGTATCCGGAAGAGCAACACGACACCGCCCAGTCACTGGCGGCACTCGGCTGGAAAATCTTCGTGGCTGACCTCCCGGACCTGTTCACCGCCACCGGGCTACCGGGGCTGCGTCGTCAGGATCTGAGCGCGGCACCGGTCGCCGGCCGGTACGTCAGCGCGACATTGGCGTAGCAGGGCAGGAATGCGCCCGATACCGAAACGTTGGACATTGACGTGATACCTCCACCCAGCCCATCGACCGCGGCGGCCCAGCTGCGTTTCTTGCTGGTGGGCCACGACGACCCGTTGGCGCAGCCGCTGCTGGCCGAGCTGGCCGTCGAGTACGCCGAGCGTTACGGCGGCACTCCGGAGCTGCACCTGGGCTGGTTGCCTGTTCCGGCTGCCGAGCTCGCGCCGCCCGACGGTGGCTTATTGGTCGGACTGCTGGACGGTGTCCCGGTCACCGGTGGCGCGTTCCGGCGATTCGATGCCGACACTGCGGAATTCAAACGGATCTGGACGGACAGCGGATGCCGTCGCCGCGGCTACGCGAAGGCGCTGTTGGCCGAACTGGAAGCAACCGCCACCACGAGGGGCTACCGGCGGGTGTACCTCATCACCGGCGATCGCCAACCGGAAGCAGAGGCGCTGTATCGCACCACCGGCTACACCGAGATCGACGCGCCGGTGGTGTCATGGGGACCCTTCCGTCCGATCGCCTTCGCCAAGGGCCTGCCATGACCGATCAGCTGCATCTCGGCGTCGCGCTCGACGGCTACGGCTGGCATCCGCGGGCTTGGCGCGCCACGCTGACCGCCGACCCCGCGACGGAATCGGTTCTCAGCGGGCGGTATTGGGCCGGCCTGGCGGCCACGGCCGAGCGTGGCCTGCTGGACTTCCTGACCATCGATGACACCCTGATGCCCCAACCCGGACGCCGCGAAGAAGTCTCCCCGAGGCGGCTGGCGGGTCGCGCCGACGCCGTCCTGGTCGCCGCCCGCATCGCCCCGGTCACCCGGCACATCGGGCTGATCCCGGTTGCCACCGTCACCCACACCGAGCCGTTCCACATCTCCAAAGCGATCGCCACATTGGACTACGTGTCGCACGGACGGGCCGGTTGGCAGCCCCGGGTGAGCGCAACCCCACACGAGGCGGCGTTGTTCGGTCGGCGCAACGGATCACAGTCTCCGGACGGACTTTTCGACGAGGCAGCCGACGCCGTCGAGGTGGTACGCCGGCTCTGGGACAGCTGGGAGGACGACGCGGTGATCCGCGACGTGGCCACCGGGCGCTACATAGACCGGAATAAACTGCATTACATCGACTTTCACGGGGAGCATTTCTCGGTCAAGGGGCCGTCGATCACCCCGCGTCCCCCGCAGGGCCAGCCGGTGGTGGCGGCGCTCGCACACGCGACGCGCATCTACGAATTCGCAGCCGCCAGCAGCGATCTCGTCTTCATCACGCCAGCCGATGACGCTGCGGTGCGCGCGATCGTCGGCGAAGTGCGCGCGGCCGGCGGCGCCGACCTGAAAATCTTCGCCGACATCGTGGTGACTTTCGGTGACGACGCCGAATTCGGTTCGGACGCACTCATTTTCACCGGCAGTGCAAAGGAGGTCGTCGAGCTGCTGCTGGAGTGGCAGCGGCTCGGGATTGACGGAGCGCGGCTGCGGCCCGCCGTCAACGGCACCGATCTTCCGGTGATCGTCGACGAGGTGGTGCCACTGCTGCAGCGCGCCGGTCGATTTCGCACCGACTACGCACAGAGTGAAACACTGCGCCAACGGCTCGGCCTACCGGTTGCACCCAACCGCTATACGAAGGTGAGGCCGTGACCGTCCCGCTCTCGATTCTCGACCTGTCGCCGATTAGTGCCGGCAGCAACGCCGTGACGGCGCTGCACAACACGATCGATCTCGCCCAGCGTGCAGAACAATGGGGATATCGCCGGTTCTGGATCGCCGAACATCACTTCGTCGGCGTCGCCAGCGCGGCACCCGCCGTGCTGATCGGACAGATCGCGGCCGCTACCAACACAATCCGAGTCGGCTCGGCCGCGGTTCAGTTGAGTCACACCACGGCCGCCGCGGTGGTGGAGAGTTTCGGCATGCTCGAGGCCTTCTATCCGGGCCGCATCGACCTTGGTGTCGGCCGCGGGCAACGGCGCGACACCGGGTTCAAGCCGAAGCCACCGTCGGCTAAGAAGGACCGCCCGCCGCGGGTGTGGCGCGAAGTCGAGGGCGTGGTGATCCCGCTTCCGTTCGACCTGCGGGGGCTGCTCGACAAGGACCGGGTGCAGGCGACCATGGGGATCCTGCAACAGCCTGAGGCCGTTTCGCCCGACTTCGCCGAGCAACTCGGCGACATCCTCGCGATGTTGGACGGTACGTACGAGGTCGAGGGTTTCGACGTCCATGCGGTGCCGGGGGAGCGATCCGGGCTGACACCGTGGGTGTTCGGCAGCACCAGGGGGCAAAGCGCCAGACAGGCTGGTGCACACGGCCTACCGTTCGTCGCGAGCTATCACATCACCCCGGCGACCGCTCTGGAGGCCATCGAGGCTTACCGGGATACGTTCGTCCCGTCGGCCACCCTGCAGCGGCCGTACGTCGTGGTGTCCGCCGACGTCGTCGTCGCCGAAGACAGCTCCACAGCACGGCAACTGGCGGCCGGCTACGGCCAGTGGGTGTACTCCATCCGTACCGGGGTAGGCGCGGTGCCCTACCCGAGTCCCGAGGACTGCCGACCGCTGCCCGAAGAACAGCTGCCCGTGGTGAAAGACCGGCTGGAGACGCAATTTGTCGGCGACCCCGAAGAGGTGGCCGAGCGGCTGTCCGCGCTGCTACGACTGACCGGCGCCGACGAGCTTGTGGTCACGTCGGTAACCCATGACCACCAAGATCGTCTGCGCTCCCATGAGTTGCTCGCCAAACAGTGGGGAGTCGGCGGATGAGCACACGGGAAGGAAAGGACCGCAAGCCCATTCACCTGGCTGCCCACTTTCCGGGGGTCAACAACACCACCGTGTGGACCGATCCCGCGGCGGGCAGTCAGATCGAGTTCGACTCGTTCGTGCACTTGGCCCGCACCGCCGAGCGTGGGCTGTTCGACTTCTTGTTCCTGGCCGAGGGCCTGCGGCTACGCGAGCATCGAGGCCGGATCTACGACCTGGACGTGGTCGGTCGGCCCGACACCTTCACCGTGTTGGCCGCGCTGGCCGCCGTCACCGATCGGCTCGGCCTGACCGGGACCATCAACACCACCTTCAACGAACCCTTCGAAGTGGCGCGGCAATTCGCCACGCTGGACCACCTCTCCGAGGGTCGTGCCGGTTGGAACATCGTGACTTCCTCGGATGCCTTCACCGGCGAGAACTTTCGGCGCGGTGGCTTCCTGGACCGCACCGATCGTTACCGCCGTGCCGAGGAGTTCCTCACCGTCGCAAGCGAATTCTGGGATAGCTGGGCGGCCGACGCGGCGGTGGCCGACGTCGACGCCGGGACCTACATCGATCCCAGCCGCATTGGTACCGTCGAACATCACGGGGCACAGTTCGACGTCCGCGGGGTGGCGACGCTGCCGGCCGGGCCGCAGGGACATCCGGTGCTATTGCAGGCCGGCGACTCGGACGAGGGTCGAAACTTTGGCGCGCGGCACGCTGACGCGCTGTTCACGCTGCATGGATCACTCGAGGACGGTCAGCGCTACTACGCCGACGTGAAAGGCCGTGCGGCTTCCTCTGGGCGAAACCCCAACCAGCTCAAGGTGTTTCCCGCGGCCACGTTTGTGCTCGGCGATTCCGCGGAGGAGGCTGCCGACAAGGCGGTGCACATTCGGCACCAGCAGGTCAGCGGCGCGACGGCGATCGCCATGCTCGAGCAGGTATGGGGCCGTGACCTTTCCGACTACGACCCGGACGGGCCACTGCCCGATGCCGATCCGACCGGTGACACCAGCATCACCCAGGGCCGCGTCCGGCACGGCGACCCGTTTGCGGTGGCCCGCCGCTTCCGTGAACGCGCTGAAGCCGAAAAGCTCTCGATCCGCGAACTGGTCATCGCGGTCACCAGCCGCGAGCAGTTTGTCGGTACCGCTACACACATCGCCGACGAGATCGACCGCTACATCCAGGCCGACGCGTGCGACGGGTTCATCCTGGTGCCGCATCTGACCCCGCACGGTCTGGACGACTTCGTCGACCAGGTCGTGCCGCTATTGCAGGAGCGTGGCGCGTACCGCACTGAGTACAGCGGCCATACGCTCAAGGAGCATCTGGCGAGCTGACGGTTTACCGCCGGTACACCAGTCGCACCACGCCCGATTTCAGCGGCGTCGCCGACGTCAGTTCCAGCCGATGCTCTTGGCCAACGCGGCCGAGCAGCGGCGTGCCGCCGCAGAGCACCACCGGATGCACCGTGAGTCGCACCTCGTCGATCAACCCCGCGTCGAGCAGGCCGGCCACCGTGGTGGGACCGCCCGCCACATAGATCTCGCCGCCGGCCTCCTCGCGCAGTCGTCGCACGGCGTCGAAATCGGGGATGGCTCGCGCTACTGACCAGTCCAGGTCGCCCGGGGTGGTGGTGAGGACGTAATGCATTGTGCGATTGGCTAATTCGGCATAACGCACTTCATCGGCGGTGGGATTGGGGTGAGCGTCGATCGTGCGCCAATACTGCTCGTATCCCGGGTACATCCCATTTCCGAGCACGCATGCGTCAATCCGGTCCAACAGCTCCCAGTCGAAGGTGTCGGGGCTGGTGCCGATCCAGTCGGTTGCACCGCCTGCCCGTTCGGCCAATCCGTCGAGGCTGACCTGCATGCTGGTGGTGATTTTTCGATGATGGGGCATACCAGTACCGACCGCTGGCATGCCCCAAATTCATCGCAGTTGTCTAGCCGGCCATGAATTCGTTGTAGGTCGACTCCAGATCGGGTGACAGCACCGTGGTGTTGCACTGGCGCTGCGTGTCCCCGATCGGCGCCAGGATGCCCCGCAGTTCGACGTACTCCTGCGGGTGTGCGGTGAAGTAGCGCGATGCGCTCACCGCGCCAACGCGGTCGCCGCATCGGTGGCTTGACGGATCGGGCCCCGCCACAGGTCGCCGTGACCAGGCACCAGAACTTCGGTGTCCAGCAGCGCCAGCGCCGCCAGGCTGCGGATACAGCCCTCCTGATCGTGGCTGAACAGGGCCGGCAGCAGTTGCGGCCCGCTGCGCGCCAGCAGGGGATGGCCGGTGACCAGCGCGTCGCCGCTGGCCAGGACGCCGTCGATCAGATACGAGCAGTGACCGCCGGTGTGACCGGGAGTGGGGATGGCCATCGGCTGGCCGGGCAATTCCGCGGCTATCTCGGCGGTCAGCGGCTGCGCGGTGGGGATGCCTTCACGGCTGAGCCCGCCGCTGCGCACGACGTGGGCGGACCATAACGCCCACCGAGGGCGCCAAATCCGCAGCGCGATGTCGACCGGCGACGCCTGCTGCAAATACTCCCGCTTGGCGTGACCGACCTCCGCGGCATGGCAGTAGACCGGCGTGCCATGGGTTTTGGCGAACCAAATCGCCGAACCCAGGTGGTCGATGTGGGCGTGGGTGAGCAGGATCGCGCGCACGTCGCCGGCCTGGTATCCCAGCTCCCGCAGCGATGCCAACACGTCGTCGCGATCACCCGGGTAGCCGGCGTCGATCAGCATGACCCCGGTGTCGTCGGTGATCAGCAGCCAGTTGACCGCCCCGCCCTGAGCGAGATGCACGGTCTCGGTGACGGCGTTCAGCACCGGTGCCATGTCCGAGAGTCTAAGCCGGGCGCGGCGGGTCGCCCGCCGACAAGATGGAGTAGAAACAACAACGTGGCTGAACTCAAACTTGGATACAAGGCGTCGGCGGAGCAATTCGCGCCGCGGGAACTCGTGGAGCTGGCGGTCGCCGCCGAAGCGCACGGCATGGACAGTGCGACGGTCAGCGACCATTTCCAGCCGTGGCGGCACGAGGGTGGGCACGCGCCGTTCTCGCTGGCCTGGATGACCGCCGTCGGCGAACGCACCAAGCGGCTCCAGCTGGGGACCTCGGTGCTCACCCCCACCTTCCGCTACAACCCCGCCGTCATCGCGCAGGCGTTTGCCACCATGGGGTGTCTCTACCCGGATCGCATCTTCCTCGGGGTCGGCACCGGGGAGTCGCTCAACGAGATCGCCACCGGATATGAGGGCGACTGGCCGGAGTTCAAGGAGCGCTACGCCCGGCTTCGTGAATCGGTGCGCCTGATGCGCGAGCTGTGGCTGGGTGACCGGGTCGATTTCGAGGGCGAGTACTACCACACCAAGGGCGCCTCGATTTACGACGTGCCCGAGGGCGGCATCCCGATCTACATCGCCGCGGGCGGGCCGCAGGTCGCCAAGTATGCGGGTCGCGCGGGTGACGGATTCATCTGCACGTCCGGCAAGGGTGAGGAGTTGTACAAGGACAAACTCATCCCGGCCATGAAGGAGGGCGCGGAGGCGGCGGGCAAGAACCCTGACGACATCGACCGGATGATCGAGATCAAAATCTCCTACGACACCGATCCCAAACTGGCGTTGGAGAACACCCGGTTCTGGGCGCCGCTGTCGCTGACAGCCGAACAGAAGACCAGCATTCACGACCCGATCGAGATGGAGAAGGCCGCCGACGCGCTGCCGATCGAGCAGGTCGCCAAGCGCTGGATCGTCGCATCGGATCCAGACGAGGCCGTGGCGAAGGTCAAGGACTACGTCGACTGGGGCCTCAACCACTTGGTGTTCCACGCGCCGGGCCACGACCAGCGCCGATTCCTGGAGCTCTTCCAGAAAGATCTCGAGCCCCGGCTTCGTCGGCTGGGCTGATCCGCAGCGTGCCCGCTTCCAGTCTGTACATTGCGGCGCCGGAGGGCGATACCGGCAAGTCGACGATCGCGCTGGGCATCCTGCATCGGCTGGCCGCCACCGTGGCCAAAGTCGGTGTGTTCCGGCCGATTACGCGGTTGGGCGAGGCGCGCGACTACATCCTGGAACTGCTGCTCGAGCACACCACGGCGGGGCTGTCCTATGAGCAGTGCGTCGGGGTGACGTATCAGGAGCTGCACGCCGACAGCGA
>DASQSQ010000417.1:0-4531 GCA_035642315.1 Mycobacterium sp. | reverse complement strand
GCGTGCCCCCGCCGGTGAGCCCTTTGCCGGTGCCGGCCTCGAGTTCGCGCAGCGTGGTGGTGACAATGATGGACGCTGGTAAACCGTTGTGCTGACCCAATACACCGGCGGCCAACAACGCCCGCGCGCCGGCGTTGAGTGCATCGTGGTTGCGTTGCGCTGCGCTACGGGTGTCGTGCTCGATGACTGCCTGCGATGGGGTGCCATTGACGCATGGAGCTGGGTCGGCGGGGTTGCACATGCCCGGGGCGGCCAGTTTGGCGAAGACGGCGTCGATGGTGGCGCGGGCTTCGGGCGTCAGATACCCGGTGATCGCGGACATGCCGTCGACGTCTTGTTTGCCGATGGTGATGCCGCGCCGCCGGGCCCGGTCCTCATCGGTGAAACTGCCGTCGGGATTGAGGCAGTCGGTGAGCTTGTCGGCCAGTTTGCCCAACTCATCGGGGCGATGCTCGCTGCCCAACCGGGCCAGCTGCGCCTCGGCCTTCTGGCGGGTTTCGACGTCGACGAAGTCGGGCAGTCGATCACAGAAGCCGCGAATGACCGCCACATGGCCGGGCCCGATGTCCCCGGCCCGTTGCGCGGCGGCGGTGGCTTCCAACTTCGGCGGCAGCGGTTCGCCGGTGATCGATTGACGCGGCCCCAAATCGTCGGCCTCATGGATGCGTCGGCTGGCTTCCCCGCGGCTGATCCGCAACCGATTGGCCAGCGCGTGCGACAGTTTGCCGCCCAGCTCGGTGTCGCTGGCCTGGCGGGCCAGTTTATTGATCAATGAATGGCCCGCGACCGGCAGCCGCCGCGTCTCGGTTTCAAGACGTTCCAGCAATGCCAGGCATTCTGGCGTGGTCAGCGCGTCGGAGTGCACTTCGAGCACGTCAGACATCGCATCGTGCAGCGCGTCATAGCGTTTGACGATGTCTTCCCGGCAACTCGAATACATGTTCGAATAATATCGCCGCCGGACGACCAAATCGATCCGAGAATGCCTAACTGTGGATAGAGGTCAAACTGTGGATACCTGGGCGCGCAGACGTCAAAAGTTCAGCCCGGAGAACATGACTCGGCCGGGATCGTACATCTGCCGTACGGAGCTCAGCCGGGACATGTTCGGGCCGAAGTACCGCGACGCCGGCTGGTTCGCCTCGAGATAGTTCACGTAGCCACCCACCGAATACGGTTGCACCGCTTGATGTGCCGTGTTGAGCCAGGCGGTCGCCGCCGCAGCGTCACCGGTCTCGACGTACCACTGCACCAACGCCGACTGCTGGCGCCACGGGAACGCCGTGCCGCCCGGCGGCACACTGGCGAGTGCGCCGTCGAGGGCATGCATGATCGCCAACATGCGGCCCGCGCCACGAGGGAAGGCGTTGACCGCCGAGGCGATCC
This sequence comes from Mycobacterium sp., assembly GCA_035642315.1. Taxonomy (GTDB): domain Bacteria; phylum Actinomycetota; class Actinomycetes; order Mycobacteriales; family Mycobacteriaceae; genus Mycobacterium. Next base: position 3,145 of record DASQSQ010000417.1, on the reverse strand, counting down.
CCTGGGCGGCGGCCGGGGTGATCATCGTAAAGACGTCGGATCCGCCGACATATCCCAGCGGTGACGGGTTGAGGTTCCCGACCGCCAAATAGTTCACCAGGTCCAGGTAGTTGAACGTGTGATTCTCGGTACCGGTCGGCTGCAAGCCGACGGCCGAGACGATGGCGTTCGACACGCTGCCCCCCGACCCGGCCGGACAGGTCGCCAGGATGCGACAGTGCGTGCCCATCGGGTCGACGGTGGCGTCGGCCAGTGCCCAGCTGCTTCGGTCGGCGGTCCGCAGCCAGTTCTGCCAGCCGACGAGGACCTGCGCGAATGACTGCGGCGGGAAGTTGAGGTTCACCGCGTCGACGTCGCCGGTGGGGAACGTGGCAAAGGTCAGCGAGGTAGTCACCCCGAAGTTGCCGCCACCGCCACCACGTAACGCCCAGAACAGGTCGGGATTGCTGGCGGCGGACGCGGTGACCGCCTGGCCGCTGGGCAGCACCACCGACGCCGATCGCAATGCGTCACACATCAGCCCGGCGTGTCGGGAATGGGCGCCCAGTCCGCCGCCCAGGGCGTGTCCAGAAGCGCCGACCGACGGGCAAGTACCCGTCGGGATGCCGCGGCCGGCCGCGGCCAGGGCCTGGTGCATCGCATACAAGCTGGTCGCCGGCGTCACCGTGACCAAGCCGGTCGAGGCGTCGTAGTTGATTCCCCCGGGCAGCTGACGCAGGTCGAGCACCATGGTTCCGTTGGCCGTAGACGCCCCGATATAGGAGTGCCCCCCACTGCGCGGAGCAACCTTGAGGTTGTGGGCGGCGGCGAAAGCCATCGCCTTTTGCACGTCTGCCGACGATGTCGGGACGACCACCACCGCGGGTGTCGAACCGTTGTAGTTGGTGTTGAAAACCTGCTTGGCTGAACCGAATTGCGGACCGTCCGGTTGGATCACCTGCCCGCCGATGGCCGAGGCCAGCGGACCCCAGCCGGAGGCAAGCGGATCCGCACCGGCGCGGCCGAAACCGGCTCGTCCCGGTCCGAGGATCACGCCGGCGGCTAACGCACCGACGGCACCCCGCAGAAACGTCTGGCGCGAGATCTCAGGGGTCACGTCCCGCATTGTCAATCACCAGAACCGCATTGCCGCATGACGTGTCGCGGGATAACCGAAACGTGCGCGAACCTTTACATCATCGTGTTGTGAACGTGACAGCGATAAACGAGGGTCTTTAGAGCAGAACTTTTGAGTGCCGCGGTTGCACTCCCCCACGTGAGGAGCAGGACATGGCGACGCTCGAGATCACCCGCAACTGGATTTTGCGCTTGAACAACCAGCCGCTGGCGGTGCGTTTGCTGCTGGGCGCCGGCTGCTTGATCACAGTGGCCGCAATGTTTTCGGCGCCGGTCGAGGCAGACCCGCATGACGACGACTTCATCGACGCGCTGAGCCACGCCGGCATCGAGTACGGCGAACCGGGAAACGCGATGGCCGTGGGTCAGTCGATCTGTCCGATGATCGCCCAGCCGGGCGGGAGCTTTGCCGCTGCCGCGTCGGGCGTCGCCCAACGCGGCATGTCACCGCAGCTGGCCCAAATGTTCACCACTATCGCGATACAGACGTACTGTCCGGAGGAGATGGCAAACATCATGGGCGGCAACGTATCTGGTCTGCAGCAGCTCCCCGGCGTGGCAGGCATGCCGGGCGTTGGGGGCATGCCAGGCATGCCAGGCATGGTCCCAGGGATCTAACGGGTGCCCAGCGGGTCGATCGTCCAGGCGATATAGACCATCCCCGCCGCGACCAGCGCCATCGTGGTGAAGTCAATTCCCTTGCTGCGCAACACCAGTAGCCCGGCACGGTCTTCGGTGAGCGTGAGCCGCAGCACGGCGGCGACCCCTACCCCGATCCCGATCAACAACGCGCCGCGGCGCCAGAAGTTCGCCGCCGCCAGTGTGAACGCCACGGCAAAGATCGCTACCACCGTTATGATCGGCCACTGCGAGCGCACCAGCTCCCGCAAACTCATTGCTGTTCGGCTAATTCCACGACGTTGGTCAACAAGAATGCACGGGTCAGCGGGCCGACGCCGCCGGGATTCGGCGACACGTGACCGGCGACATCCCACACACCCGGATGCACGTCGCCGACCAGTCCGTCGTCGGTCCGGCTGACACCGACATCGACGACGGCGGCACCGGGACGCACCATGTCCGCGGTGAGTAGATGCGGGACGCCCACCGCCGCCACCACGATGTCCGCCTGCCGGGTCAGCGCGGGCAGATCACGAGTTCCGGTGTGGCACAGGGTGACCGTGGCGTTTTCTGAGCGGCGGGTCAATATGAGACCCAGTGGACGACCGACCGTGACACCACGACCGATGACCACGACATGCGCGCCGGCGATCTGGACGTCGAAGCGCCGCAACAGGTGGACGATGCCGCGCGCCGTGCACGGCAGCGGCGCCGGAGTACCCAGCACCAGCCGACCCAGATTGGTCGGGTGCAAGCCGTCGGCATCCTTGTCCGGGTCGACGCGCTCCAACGCGGCGTTCTCGTCCAGCTGCTTCGGCAGCGGCAACTGCACGATGTAGCCGGTGCACTCGGGGTTGGCGTTGAGTTCGTCGATGGTCTCGTTGAGCTTGGCCTGACTGATATCGGCGGGCAGGTCGCGACGCAGTGAGGTGATGCCGACCTTGGCGCAGTCGGAATGCTTTCCGCGCACGTAGGTCTGCGACCCGGGGTCGTCGCCGACCAGGATCGTGCCCAGGCCGGGCGTCCGCCCCGCAGCGGTCAACGCCGCCACCCGTTCCTTCAGGTCGATGAAGATCTCGTCGCGCGTGACCTTGCCGTCCAACGTGATTGCGCCCACGTCTCACAGTCTGGCACGCTCCCGTTATGTCTAGCCCTCCGGACGTCCTGAGCCCCGCCAAGTTGGGCCCGATCACCCTGCGCAACCGGACTATCAAGTCCGCGACATTCGAGGCCCGCACGCCCGACGCACTGGTCACCGACGATCTCATCGAGTACCACCGGCTACCCGCCGCCGGTGGGGTCGGCATGACCACGGTTGCCTACTGCGCGGTCTCCCAGGGTGGCCGCACCGAAGGCAACGGGATCTGGATGCGCCCGGAAGCCGTGCCCGGGTTCCGCCGGCTCACCG
>DASQSQ010000416.1:0-11590 GCA_035642315.1 Mycobacterium sp. | reverse complement strand
GGCACCGAGAACCTGCGCCGGATCGAGCCGCTGCTGCAAACGTTGCGCGACGTCGCCGCACAGGTTGACGCCAAGCCCGCTCAGGTGGCGCTGGCCTGGCTGCTCAGCCTGCCCAACGTGGTCGCCATTCCCGGTGCATCGAGTGTCGAGCAGCTCGAGTTCAACGTCGCCGCAGCCGATATCGAGCTGAGCGCAGACTCCCGCGACGCACTCACTGCGGCCGCCCGCAATTTTCGTCCGGTCTCGACGCGGCAATTCCTCACCGATACCGTCCGCGAAAAGCTCGGCATAGGCTGACTCAGAGGATGAAGAGAATCTCCTGGTAGGTGGGCAGTGGCCAAAGATCATCGGCCACAATGCCTTCGAGTGCGTCGGCGGCCGACCGAACCGCCGCCATCGCCGGTAGCAACTCTTCCTGTGCGTGCTTGGCCTCATCGACCGCAGATTCCGCCGAATGATCGGACAGCGCCGCCTTCAGCTTTGCCAAGCCCGCTTCGAGATCGGCGATGGGTGCCGAAACCGCTTCCAGCGCAACGGTGCTCGGTTCCACGCCGGCGGCCTTCAACGCGGCGACATTCTGCGCGAGCTCGGTCTGGTAACGAATCGCGGCCGGCAGAATGATCGTCGCGCCGATCTCCTTTGCCAGCTTGGCCTCCACGCCGACGGTCAGCGCATACTGCTCCAGACGGACCTCGTAGCGGCTGTGCAGCTCACGCTCGCTGAACACACCGTACTTTTCGAAGAGTGCAACCGACTCCGGCTTGATCAGCTCCGGAATGGCGTCCAGCGTGGTCTTGAGGTTCGGCAAACCGCGCTCGGCCGCCTCGACCTGCCACTTCTCCGAGTACCCGTCCCCGTTGTACACCACGTCACCGTGCTCGGTGATGACCTCGGTGAGCAGCTTCTGCACCGCCACGTCGAAGTCCTCGCCGTCTTTGACGGCCTTCTCCAGGATCGTCGCCAGGTAGTCCAGCGAATCCGCCATGATCGTGTTGAGCACTATCATCGGCACCGCTACCGTCTGCCCGGAGCCCGGTGCGCGGAACTCAAACCGGTTGCCGGTGAACGCGAACGGGCTGGTGCGGTTGCGGTCGCCCGCATCGGTCGGCAGGTGGGGCAGCGTGTCGACGCCAATGATCATGGTGCCCTTGCCCTTTGACGAGGTCGCCGCGCCCTTGGCGATCTGCTCGAACACATCGGCCAGCTGCTCGCCGAGGAAGATCGAGATGATCGCCGGCGGCGCCTCGTTGGCGCCCAGCCGGTGGTCGTTGGTGGCCGAGGCGACCGACACCCGCAGCAGGCCGGCGAACTTGTGCACGGCGCGGATCACCGCGGCGCAGAACACCAGGAACTGAGCGTTCTCGTGCGGGGTGTCGCCCGGCACCAGCAGTGAACCCAGGTCGGCGTTGCCCATCGAAAAGTTGACGTGCTTACCGGATCCGTTGACGCCGGCGAATGGCTTCTCGTGGAACAGGCATTCCATGCCGTGCTTCTTGGCGATCGTCTTGAAGATCGTCATCAGCAACTGCTGGTGGTCGGAGGCGATATTGGCTCGCTCGAACATCGGCGCGATCTCGAATTGGCCGGGGGCCACTTCGTTGTGCCGGGTTTTGGCGGGGATACCGAGTTTGAACAGCTCCCGCTCGGTGTCCATCATGAAGCCCAGCACGCGCTCGGGGATCGCGCCGAAGTAGTGGTCGTCGAACTCCTGGCCCTTGGGCGGTTTGGCGCCGAACAGTGTGCGGCCGGCATTGACCAGGTCGGGACGAGATAGGAAGAAGTGCCGGTCGACCAGGAAGTACTCCTGCTCCGGGCCGCAGAATGACACGACGTGGTTGAGGTCCTTGTGGCCGAACAACTTCAGGATGCGCTCGGCTTGCCCGCCCATCGCCTGCTGGCTACGCAGCAACGGCGTCTTGAAGTCCAGCGCCTCGCCGGTCATCGAGACGAAAACCGTCGGAATGCACAACGTCTTACCGTTGGGGTTATCCAGGATGTAGGCAGGGCTGGTGACATCCCAACCGGTATATCCGCGTGCCTCGAAGGTGCTCCGCAGCCCGCCCGACGGGAAGCTGGAGGCGTCGGGCTCACCCTGGATGAGGGTCTTGCCGGCGAACTCGGCCAGCGTCTGCCCGTCCGAGACGGGCTCCAGGAAGCTGTCGTGCTTTTCCGCGGTCAGGCCGGTCATCGGGTAGAAGACGTGGGCGTAGTGGGTGGCGCCCTTTTCCAGGGCCCAGTCCTTCATGGCCACCGCAACGGCATCAGCGACGGCCGGGTCGAGCTTGGCGCCCTTGTCGATCGTCGCCACCACGGACTTGTACACCGCCTTCGGCAGCCGCGCCTGCATTACCGCCTTGGTGAACACATTCGATCCGAAGATCTCGCCCGGCTCCTCGCCCGGATCGAAACTGATCGCTGGCGGCACATACGCCTCGACGTTGGTGATTGCCTGCAGGCGCACTGTGTTGCCGCTCAATGGAGTTCCTATCGCTGCGATGCGTTGCATCGGATTGTCGGTGGTTTGCTGCGCCGACAATAAGGACCATCGATGGCGGAAATGTTACACAGCTGTCAAACTCTGATGGCGGCAAAAATTCTGCGCGATCAGGGTCGCGACTCCTCGGGAGTCCACGCCAGCGGCTGGCCGGGATGGCCGGGAAATAGATAGTCGACGAAAGCCGCCGCGGTGGGTTGTGGTTCGTGGTTGGCCAGGCCCGGTCGCTCGTTGGCTTCAATGAAGGCGTATTCCGAGCCGGCGATGTCAGGCACCAGCAGGTCGATGCCCGTCACCCGGATGCCGATCGCGTCAGCGGCGGCCACCGCAACCTCACAGAGCTCCGGGTTCACGTCGGAGGTGACGTCGTGGATCGTCCCGCCCTGGTGCAGGTTGGCCGTGAGGCGGACGCGTAGCCGAGTTCCTCGCGGCAAGGTGTCGTCCAGTGTCCAGCCGGCTTCCGCGACCGTCGCCGCAGTGACCTCGTCGAGGGGGATGCGCGACTCACCACCGGTGGCCGCAGCGCGCCGTCGGCTTTCGGCCGCGATCAAGTCTCGCACGCTGTGCTCACCGGTGCCGATGATCTCCGGCGGCACCCGGAGCGCGGCGGCCACCACCCGCCCGTCGATCACCACCAACCGCAGGTCGCTGCCCGCGACCCGCTGCTCGATGAGTACCTCCGGGTGCTGCTCGCGCGCGCGGGCCACGGCGGCGGCGAGCTCGTCAGGACCCTGGTCCGCGAGAACGCCCACGGTGATGCCTTTGCCCTGTTCACCACGAGTTGGCTTGACGACGACCTCGCCGACTTCCTTCAGGAATGCATAGTCATCGTCGTCCCGGGTCGCCAGGCGGGCACGCGGCACGGTGATGCCGGCCTCGGAGACCAGCCGTCGGGTCAGGCGCTTGTCGTCGCACCGGCACATGGCGATCGCGGAGGTGAACTCGGATAACGACTCGCGGGTGATAACGCTGCGGCCACCGTGGCTCAGTCGCATCTCACCGGCCCCCGCATCCAGAACCTCGACCCAGATACCGCGGCGCATCGCCTCGTCGGCGATGATCCGCGCGTAAGGATTGAGGTCGTCGACCGTTTCCGGAGGCGGGGCGAACAGCGGCTCGTTGATCGCGTTCTTGCGTTTGATCGCCAGCACCGGCACGCGGACAAAGCCGAGCTTTTCGTAGAGGCCGATGGCCGCGGCGTTGTCGTGTGCCACCGACAGATCAAGATAGGCGCGGCCAGCACTGCGGAAGTGCTCGGCCAGGGCGCGGGTCAGCGCTTCCCCGATTCCGGGCAGGGCGGCACCAGGGTCGACCGCCAGGGTCCACAGACTGGATCCGTGCTCTGGGTCGTTGAACAGCATTTCATGGTCGACGCCGGTCACGGTGCCCACCACGGCACCGTCGTTGTCACGCGTCGCGATCAGGTAGGTCACCGCGTCGGCGTGCAGATGGTTGTCCCAGATCGTGTCGATTGGCGACGGCACCATTCCGCAGCGGACGAAGACCCGGTTCATGGCGTCGGCATCGGCCGGATCGTTCAGCGACCGTACGGTCACGCCGATCGGCGGCGGAGCCAGGCTCTCCTGGCTGTCGTCATCGCTGAAGCGCAGCCGATAGGTGTGGCTGGGATCGATGAAAAGCTCGGTCGGGGCTCCGGCAACCACGACGTGAGACTCGCGCGCGTAGATGCAGATGTCGCGGCGCCCGGCCACCTCCCGGCGCAGTGCCTCGGTCAGCGTGGCGGCGTCGGCGAAGGTTTGGCCGAAAATGAGCTTGCCCCAGCCTAATTCGAGCTCGACATCCTTGGCCATCGCGTCCACCATGTGCGGCGGGGACGCGTCGTGCAGGCCAAGCGTGATTGCCTCGGGATGGTCCTCTGACGGGTCGATAGCGGTCATGCCGCCCGTCCTGACCCGTCGTGGCGCTGCAGCCACGGCGATTCCCACGTCATAGCCATGTTGTCTACCCACTCAACAGTTCGTCTATCAGCTTCCCTGTCGTATTCAACGCCGCAGCACTAACCCATAGTCTGGCACCGATGGAATTTCCGCGCAGCACCGGTGGCTGCGCGAGGGGGTGGGCAGGTGTCGAGATCTAGCGCTTGAAACGCCCCGCGAAGCCGCGCAAAGGCAGATCGGCGCTGGTGATGAGTCCCGGGCGCGCCGAGACCACCGACCTGATCGCGCTGAGGGCGGGCATACCGGTCACGGTCATGCCGATGGAGGCGAAGTTGTCTGGATTGGACAGGTCCACGCCCGGCTTGGGGAAGATCATGTGTTTGTTGTAAACGCACGGGTCGCCGGTGATCTGCGTGATGTAGCAGCCTTTGATGTTCCAGCTCGGGTCGGTGTGTGGGGTCATCTGCCACTCCAGATGCGTCTCCACCCGCGGAATCCCGTCCACCATGCCCTGGTATTTGATGTAGTTACCGCCCAGCGAACCCTTGGGCAGCGTGTACCAGCCGAGGTCCACGTCCTTGGTACACGCACCCAGCTCGTAGCTGAACTTCACTTCGTCGAGCGCTACATCGAAGCAGTCGGCCATCAGCAGCACGCTGTCGGCGAAGACGCGGGTGTACTTTTCGAGCTTTGCCGGGATTTCCGGATCATCTACCGGCAGGCCATAACCGACCTCGATCCAGGTGTCCTTGGAATGATGGCATGACACATCGACGGACTCGATGGTGGTGATGTTCTCGATTTCGGCGACGTCAGCCGAACACACCACGCCCAGAATCTGATTCAGCCCTGGGTTCATCCCGGTGCCGTAGAAGGTGGCGCCGCCCTTTTCGCACGCCTGCGCCAACAGCTGCGTTACCGGCTTGCCCGACGGATGGGGGTGATTCTTGTCGCGGTGCCATCCGGTGATCCAGTCCGCGGTGGTGACGATGTTGATTCCCGCGTCAAGCACTTTGACGTACAGGTCCTCGTCGGGGAACACGCCGTGGAAGGTGAGGACGTCCGGCTTGGCCGCGATGATCTCCTCGATGCTTCCGGTCGCTTTCACTCCGTTGGGAGCCAAGCCGACCAGTTCACCGGTGTCCTTGCCGATCTTCTCCGGCGAGTAGCAGTGCACGCCGATGAGTTCCAGATCCGGCCGTTCGGCAATCCGCTTGATCATTTCCGAACCGACGTTGCCGGTGGCAACTTGGAACACGCGAATCGGTGCATTCATTCGGTTGCGCCTTTCTGGGATGCGGCGTAGACGTCGGCGGCGCTGCCGCCAATGCCGTCAGGATAGAATTGCTTGGCCCACTTGCGAATTGCGGTGAAGCCCTCGTATTCAGCTGTCGTCAGCGCCGGCGGGTCCGAGTAGCGCTGGTGCTGCCAGATTTCGATGTCCTGCTCGAACTGGCGGATCACTTCTTGTCCGAATTCGCGCGCCTTGGTTTCGGCCCGTTCCGAATCCTTGCCCGGCGTTCGGCCGATATAGACCATGAACCGGACGTCGGAAGTGGACTCGTCAACCGGCGTGATCGCCGAGATGGTGCGGTTGTCGATCATGCCCCAGCTCTTTGTCACCGCGATTCCCAGACCACCGTTGATGGCTTCCACGCGGCTATCGATGTCCTCGATCTTCTGGTTGTCGTCACCCTCGAAGGTGATGGTGAAGTCGACAAAGGACACTGGTTCGGCGAAGTCGTGGCGGGTGAAGATGGGCACGATCGGGGTGTTGTGCACGTACTTGAAATGGGCGAAGTCCACACCGTTTTCGAGCACGTACTGCGGATGCATTTCCAGGCGTTCCCGGTACAACCTCTGCTGCGGGTAGTAGTCGGCGGCGCTGCTGGCGTCGTTGAACCCGGCGAAGATGTCCGGCGCCTCGAAGTACGGCGCACGCCCCTCGACGTCGTGCCAGATGTAGACCGACTCGTTGCGCTCGACCACCGGATAGGTGCGGATTCGCCGGCCGCGATTGGGGCGATCCTGGTACGGGATACACACGTTGCGGCCCTGCTGGCTCCACTGCCAACCGTGAAACGGGCACTGCAATACCTCGCCGACGACTTTGCCGCCGAAACCTAGGTGGGCGCCGAGATGTTCGCAGTAGGCGTTCATCACGGTGAGCTCACCGGTCTCGGCCCGCCAAGCGACCATCTCCTGGTCGAAGTACTTCATCGTGCGCACATCGCCGACGCCGATCTCATCGGACCAGGCAACCTGAAACCAGCCGGTCGGCTTCATCGACAGCGGCGGCCTAGCCATGTCAGGAGATGTTAGCGGGCCTGGAAGCAAATTCATAGTGGGTACTATGAAAATATGCCGAAACCGCTACCATCCAGGTAATGACGCAAGCTCAGGTGCCCCAACGGCGCAGCAACAAACGCGGGCTGGCCACCCGCGAGGCGATGCTGGATGCCGCGGTGCGCTCACTGGCCTCCGGCGATCCGGGCGCGGTATCGGCCAGCCGAATCGCCAAGGAGAGCGGCGCAACCTGGGGCGCGGTGCAGTACCAATTCGGCGACGTCGACGGATTCTGGGCCGCCGTGTTGCACCGCACCGCCGAGCGCCGCAACGCGACGATGTCGTCATTCACCAGCGTCGAATCGGACGCGCCCCTGCGCGAGCGCGTGGGCGCGATCATCGACACCCTGTATCACGGTCTGGCGTCGCAGGATTCGCGTGCGATCGAGAATCTGCGGGCGGCGCTACCCCGCGAGCCTCACGAGCTGGAACGTCTCTATCCGCGGACCGCTGCCGAACTGTTCTCCTGGGGCAAGAGCTGGCAAGAAACCTGTCAGAACGCCTTCGCGGGTCTGGGTGTCGACCCGCAGCGCGTCCGCGAGGTGGCCGCGCTGATCCCTGGTGCGATGCGTGGGCTGGTTTCCGAGCGCCAGTTGGGCTCTTACGCCGATCTCGACGAAGCCCGGCGAGGGCTAACCAACGCGCTGGCAACCTATCTCGAGCAATCTCGCCCGTCTTGATCGATCGATCACCGGACCGCGAGCCGTAGATGCTCGCGGCGCCGCACCAGGATGCTGGGTAGCCACTCCCCGACGTCGGCGGCCTCGATCCAGCTGGTGCGCTCGAGCAGCATGCCCAACCCGATGCGAGCTTCCAGACGTGCCAGTGCGGCTCCCACGCAGAAGTGCGCACCCTTGCCGAACGTCACGTGATCCTTGACGCTGGTTCGGTTGAGCCGGAACTCATTTGGCGCGTCGACGTGAGCCGGATCGCGGTTAGCAGCTCCCCACATGAGCAGCAGATGGGAGCCTGCCGGCAACTCGATCCCGGCCAGGCCGGTGTCACGCAGCACGTGTCGATAATGGCCACGAAACGGCGACTCGAAGCGCAGCGCCTCTTCAATGAAAACGCCGAGCAATTCTGGCTTCTCGCGGACCTGCTGTTGGATCTCGGGACGATCAGCGAGAATCCACGCCGCACTTCCCAATAGTGACGCCGTCGATTCGCCGGCGGCGCCAAAAAGCGTCAGCATGATCGCCAGCGCCGGAGTTTGCTCCAACTCGCCCGACGCGCAACGGGCGGCCAGATCAGGGATCAGACCGTATTCATGGCTGGCGCTGGACTTCTCGAAATGTTTCACGACGTAACTGGACAGTTCAAAGGCTGCCATTCCGGCCGCTTGGAGTTGGTCGGCCGCGACAATCCCATCCAGCAGCGTGGTGGAGGCGTAGCCAAGCCGGATCAGGTCGTCGACGTCGTCATCGGGCAGGCCCAGGAGCCGCGCCACGACCATCATCGGAAGCCGGTTGGCTATGGCGCTCATCCACTCGATGTGCCCGTCGCGCAGATTCTCATCCCACAATCGGTCCGCGGTCTCGGCCGCGAACTCTTCGATGATCCGAACCCGCTTCGCGGACAAGTGCGGCAACAGAATTTTGCGATGCATTGCGTGCACGGGGTCATCGGCAATGGCCAACGCGTGCGACGGATCCCCAAGCGGGACCATCTCGAAAGGGGTGACCCTGCCGTCATCGTGAAACACCATCGTCGCGGTGAGGTTCGACGAAAAATCCTCGACCCGTTCGACGGCTTCCAGCACCGCATCCCAGCCGCACACGACGTAAAACACCGACTCGCCGATGCGGTGCACGGGCGCTTCGGCGCGCATGCGGTCATACAGCGGGTACGGATCCTGTATCGCAGCGGTGCTGAAGAACCGGGTCGGATCATCCACGACCGTCATGAATTCAGACTGAATGCCGCCAGGGGCCGTGGTCAACGGGCCGCGGCAAAGCTGAGGAATGGTTGGCGCGCGCGCCGACGGTGGCCGAAATTGCCGACGCGTTGCCACCTGCGCGTTACCGTGAGAAAAAGCAACTGAAAATTCTCATGATGAGAAATCTATTTCAGCGGGCTGCGACCGAAGGAGCTCAGTGGAATGTCACGCCACGACTGGCTGGTCGGACGGGATCGCCAGAGCGAAGCTGCTGAACGCATCTACTCCGCGGCTGCCGACCTGATTGCCCGCCGAGGATACGACGCCTTCACCATCGCGGCGTTAGCTGCGCAGGTGCACTGCTCGCCCGCGACGATCTACCGTCATGCCGGCGGCAAGGCTGCCATCCGCGATGCCGTCGTCGCTATCCAAGCGACGCGGATCGTCGACACGGCACGCCAAGCCATCAAAGACCTCACGGGTTCCGACCGAGTGGTGACGGCCACCATCGTCGCTCTGCAAGGCCTGCAATCGGATCCGCTGGCTCACTTGATGCAGTCGATGCACGCGACTCCCGTCAGCGAATGGATCACCAGCTCACCCGCCGTGACCGGATTCGCCGCCGAAATGCTCGGCCTGGAGAACGATGACCCAATCGCCGCGCAATGGCTCATCCGTGTCTTCCTGGCACTGTGGTGCTGGCCGCTCAAAGATCCAGACGCCCAACGCGCTATGCTGCAACGCTTCCTCGGGCCGCCGTACAACACCGATTGTTAAACGAAAGCGGTGGCGCCGTTCACGTAATAGTAAGACGGCTGTTCACCTTCAAATTCATTGCCGCGGCCACGGATTCGGCGATAGATTATCAATCATGACTGAGACCAGCAAGATGATCATCGGTGGCGGCGGCGGCGGCTTCGTCGGTGGCGGCGGCGGCGGGTAGCGTCGAAAGCCGCTCTTTTCTTACGATTACACGCCTTTTCCCGCCGCGGGACTGGGGCGTGTGGTCGGTGCGGGGCTTATCGGTTGAGGCTGCGATGACTACCGCTCGCGGCAAGATACGTGACGCCAGACCGACGACCTAAACGGTTGCAGACTACTGGCATGCCAGCATTTAGCGGGATGGTGCGTCCGGCAGCTCCGCAGGATGGGGCCGCCTGCGTGGCGATTTACCGCCCTTATGTCGAAAACACTGCGATCAGTTGGGAACTCGAAGTCCCGACCGCAGACGAGATGGCCTCGCGTATCGCCGGGTTGCGCGCCACTCACGAATGGCTCGTTCTGGAGCGAGCGGATGAGATCGTCGGCTTCGCCTACGGGCAGCCGCTGAAGCGCCTGGCCACCTTCCAATGGACGGCCGAGACGGGAATCTATCTGCACGTCGACCATCACCGCACCGGCGGCGGTCGCGAACTGTACACGCGACTACTGCGCCGGCTCACCGAGCGCGGCTACCGGCAGGCCTTCGCCGGCATCACCCAGCCGAATGAGGCCAGCAACGCGTTTCATCGATCCTTCGGCTTTGCCGATGTCGGCCTCTACCGGCGCGTCGCATGGAAACACGACAGCTGGCACGACGTCGCATGGATGCAACTCGACCTGCGCGACCCTGACCAGCGGGATGCGCAGCCTGGGCCCATCGCTTGACGTCTGCTGCGCCGGTCACCCCTCACCGCAAGTGCCCAGGATTTGCATGGTGCAATACCAGTTATGACGGCCGTGAGCGGACGCCTGGCGGACTTCCTGGTCGACCGGCGCATGCTGCTGACGACGGCTCTCGCGGTTCCCGTCGGTGCGCTATCGGCGGCCGCAGCGTGGTGCCTACTCAAGTTGATCGGGCTGGTGACCAATCTGGTCTTCTACCAACGATGGTCCTACGGCCTCGTGGCGCCAGGCGCACAGCACCATCCGTGGTGGTTGATCTTGGGCGCGCCAGTCGCCGGCGGGCTGGTGGTCGGCGTGATGGCGCGGTTCGGCTCGGACAAGATTCGCGGTCACGGTATGCCCGAGGCGATTGAGGCGATTCTTACCCGGGGCAGCCGCATCGAGCCCAAAGTTGCCATTCTCAAGCCTGTTTCGGCGGCAATCAGTATCGGCACCGGCGGTCCGTTCGGCGCCGAGGGTCCGATCATCATGACCGGCGGCGCGCTGGGCTCGATCCTCGCCCAACACCTGCACCTGACCGCTGACGAGCGAAAAACCCTGCTTGTTGCCGGAGCCGCGGGCGGCATGGCGGCGACGTTCAACGCCCCGCTGGCATCCATCCTGCTGGCCATTGAGTTGCTGCTGTTCGAATGGCGGCCCCGCAGCCTGGTTCCGGTCACCGCTGCCGTCGTCATCGCAACCGTCACGCGCGGATTCATCCTGGGCACCGGCCCGATATTCCCGGTTGCTGCGCACGTCACCGAAATCGGTTGGAACATTGATGCGTTGGCCCTCGTCATCGGCATGTGCGGCGCCGTGGTCGCCGTCACCGCGACGCGGCTGGTGTACCTGGCCGAGGACCTCTTCGCGCGGCTGCCGTTCCACTGGATGTGGTGGCCGGCAATCGGCGGTGTCGTGATCGGCGTGGGAGGACTGATCCAGCCCCGAGCTCTGGGCGTCGGCTACGACGTGATCAATGCGCTGCTCACCGGCCAGGCCGGCCTGGAGGTGATCGTCGGCATTCTTGTTGTGAAGACGCTGATCTGGTCGCTGTCCTTGGGCTCGGGCACCTCTGGCGGCGTGTTGGCCCCGGTGTTCATGATCGGCGGTGCGCTCGGCGCCCTTGTCGGACTTGGGCTTCCACATGTATTTCCGGGCTTCTGGGCGATCCTGGGCCTGGCCGCCGTCGTCGGAGGCGTTCTGGGTACGCCGCTGACCGGAATCATCTTTACCCTCGAACTGACGCATGCCTGGCCGGCGCTGTTTCCGCTCATCATTGCCGCGGTCACGGCGTATGCCATATCGGTGCTACTGCTCGACCGGTCGGTCCTG
>DASQSQ010000415.1:0-8081 GCA_035642315.1 Mycobacterium sp. | reverse complement strand
ATCATCCGGTCGATCTCCTCCTTGGACAGGCCGGAGCCTTCCTGGATCTTGATCGTGTTCTCCTTGCCGGTGCCCTTGTCCTTGGCCGTGACGTGCACGATGCCGTTGGCGTCGATGTCGAAGGTGACCTCGATCTGCGGGACACCGCGCGGAGCCGGCGGGATACCGGTCAGCTCGAAGGAGCCGAGCAGCTTGTTGTGCGAAGCGATTTCGCGCTCACCCTGATAGACCTGGATCTGCACCGACGGCTGGTTGTCGTCCGCCGTGGTGAAGGTCTCCGACCGCTTGGTCGGGATGGTGGTGTTGCGCTCGATCAGCTTGGTCATCACGCCACCCTTGGTCTCGATACCCAAGCTCAGCGGCGTAACGTCAAGCAGCAGAACGTCTTTCACCTCGCCCTTCAGTACACCGGCCTGCAGGGCAGCACCGACGGCGACAACCTCGTCCGGGTTGACGCCTTTGTTGGGCTCCTGGCCGCCGGTCATTTCCTTGACCAGATCCGACACCGCGGGCATCCGGGTAGAACCACCCACCAGCACCACGTGGTCGATCTCGGACACCGAGATGCCGGCGTCCTTGATCACCTGCTGGAACGGGTTACGGGTGCGGTCCAGCAGATCTTGGGTGATCTTCTGGAACTCCGCACGAGTGAGCTGCTCGTCGAGGAACAGCGGGTTCTTGTCGGCGTCAACGGTGATGTAGGGCAGGTTGATCGACGTGCCCTGCGAGCTGGACAGCTCGATCTTGGCCTTCTCGGCGGCTTCCCGCAGCCGCTGCATGGCCATCTTGTCCTTGGTCAGGTCGATGCCGGCCGAGGCCTTGAACTTGTCGACCAGCCAGTTGACGATGCGGTCGTCCCAGTCGTCACCGCCGAGGTGGTTGTCACCCGAGGTGGCGCGGACTTCCACTACGCCGTCACCGATCTCCAGCAGCGATACGTCGAAGGTGCCGCCGCCGAGGTCGAACACCAGGATTCGCTGCTCCTTCTCGCCCTTGTCCAAGCCGTAGGCCAGTGCGGCCGCGGTCGGCTCGTTGACGATGCGCAGCACGTTCAGGCCGGCGATCTGGCCGGCCTCTTTAGTGGCCTGGCGCTGAGCGTCGTTGAAGTAGGCGGGTGTGGTGATCACCGCGTCGGTGATGTCCTCACCGAGGTAGGCCTCGGCGTCGCGCTTCAGCTTCATCAGAATGCGAGCGCTGATCTCCTGCGCGGTGTACTTCTTGTCATCGATCTCGACGGACCAATCGGTGCCCATGTGCCGCTTGACGGACCGAATGGTCCGGTCGACGTTGGTCACCGCCTGGTTCTTGGCGGGCTGGCCCACCAGCACTTCACCGTTGCGTGCGAACGCGACGACGGACGGAGTCGTCCGGGAGCCCTCGGAGTTGGCGACGACGACGGGGTCCCCACCTTCCAGAACTGCGACGACGGAGTTGGTGGTCCCGAGGTCGATACCGACCGCACGAGCCATTAGTGGATCCTTCCTGATAGTCGAACTTGGTATGCACTACGCTGAGTGAACCTCGCTCAAGACTGCCCGCCGCGGCATGCCGCTGTCAAGTCAATGTTGAGTCTAACTCGCTCAAGTTTGTCGAAGGGGTCAACGACTCGCGGTGGAGGTTTGTTCCCCGTCGTTGCGGCGTGCAGGAACCCGTGTGTCTTGTCGGATCGTCATTAAGGTGGCGGAGGCGCGTCGGAACGTCATTAGCGTGTCGGTGCGGCGCATAGTCACCGGTGTGGCGAGGAGGAGATCCGACAGCGTCGAGGCGACCTACATCGCCGCAGATGGCGAGGCTGTCAGCGGGACGTCCGAGCGCATTGATCCGGCGCGGGTCGCTCGGGGCCAGCCCGTACGCGATGTGAGGTCGCGGGCGGGGCAGCGCAAGTATGCGGGTCTGTTCAGCCTTCGTCGGCCGGGTTTGCGTCGGTCATGGTGCCC
This sequence comes from Mycobacterium sp., assembly GCA_035642315.1. Taxonomy (GTDB): domain Bacteria; phylum Actinomycetota; class Actinomycetes; order Mycobacteriales; family Mycobacteriaceae; genus Mycobacterium. Next base: position 6,144 of record DASQSQ010000415.1, on the reverse strand, counting down.
ACCAGCAGGCACGGTTCGGTTGACCGGTTGCTCCAGGCGTGGTTGACACCGCGAATGATGACCGTGTCACCCGGTCGCATGAGCACCTCGTCGATGTCGGTGACCAGGTAGATCTCGCCGCGCACGCACGTCAGGCAGTCCAGCGTGTCGGTGCGGTGCATGCTGGGGTGCCGGGCCATGTCTGCCGCACTGGGAAGGTGCTTCTGGTGCACCTCTTCGTTCAGGTCGGTTAGCACGCGGCGGTGCTCGGCGGCGTCGGGCTCATCGGGCGGGATTTCCAGTGCGCGGCAGATGAATCCGTTGGGGAAGGGTTCGCGTTGTGCGCCCAGCCCCGGTGTTTGTGACCGGTCGCCGTCGATGGTGTTATCGACGGGGGTTTCCTGGGTGGCCCACAGCGTGGCGCGCCAGAAGAACCCCTCGTGGGATTGCACGTTGGTCAGGCCCTGCTGCAGGACTGCCGAGCGGCCCTGGGCGTTGGGGCCGACAACGAATCGATTCACGTGAGTAGGCATTGCAGTATTCCTTTCAATCAATTTCCATCTGTTCGCCTACCGGGGCATCCAGGTAGACGGTGGCGGGTAGGCCGCCGAGTCATTACGTCGATTAGCTGCTCTTCTCACGACAAACCGAATTCGGCAAGCTTGTCGCGGTTTTCGTCAAACCACTGCTGCTCGTGGCCTGGCCCGGCAAAGATCAGTCCTGCTTGTGTGGCGTTTTCGGCCGGTGTTTCCCGCAGGGCAACAATGGTTTCGGCTTCTGGCTGGCTAGTGAGGCGCGTCCACATCTGGGACAGATCGCGTAGCAGCGTGTGTCGCGTCTGGACGTCGTATCCGTGGCGGATTTCACCGAACACGAATGACCGGCTCGATGATTCACCCCCTTTGAAGCTTGTGCCGTCGGGTATGTCTAGAAAGAGAACGTTGATGAACGACGGGCTTTCGCCGGTAACTTCAGAATGAATCCGGGTGATCTCGCCCGCGAGCTTCCCCTTGGCGGAGTTGCTGAGCAAACGTTGCGGGGTGTGGCAATGGTAGATGGGCATGGGTTGTCCCTTCGTGATTGGCGTGAATGTGCCCAGACGGCCGCTAGCCGTTGCGCCGTAGGTGGCTGTTCATCGAACGCATGCTCCTATGGCAGCGAGGTCGAGCCCGAACAGCTCCATTACTTGTTGTGCGCTGGCGACGATTCCGTCGGGTCGCACGGCGACGGGTTGTGAAATGCCTTTGCAAACAGTCACTTTGAACCAAGGCGGCAGATCGGCCGGGGCCGCGTCGGGCGTGAGCAGCGACCACGAGAGGTCGTCGGCATCAATGGTGTCGGGGTTGACCCGTGTCCCTGGCGCAAAGGGCTCATTGCTGTCGCCATAGCCGATCGCGATTTGGGAGACGCGAAGAGATAGAGCCTCGATGACACCAGGCACCTTGCTGACTGCCGCGAGAATGTCGTCGCGCATCTGTCGCTCCTTTTGCCCGGTGAGCGTGCCCAAGGTGGTGATCTGGTGGGTGAACTCGACGAGCTTTTGTGCGTTGGGACGGCGCTCAGCTTCATAGGAGTCGAGCAACGACTCGCCCGCGCCCAAAGACAGCACCTGATGCAGTTTCCACGCCAGGTTGCCCGCGTCTTGGATTCCGGTGTTCATGCCTTGTCCGCCGGCGGGGCTGTGCGTGTGGGCGGCGTCACCCAACAGAAAGGTGTTGCCGTGCCGGAACTCGGCAGCTACACGCTCCTGGACATGCCATGTCGCACTGGACAGCACCTCATCGACCTTGCTGTTGGACATCCAGCGCGGGCCGCGGGTCTGGATCAGACCATTCAGGTCGTGCCGGGTGGGGGCAGGTGTCCCGGGTGGTGCCGAGGCCACCACCCGGGACATGTCGTCTCCCGGCAGCGGCGTCACGATAAGCATCCCGTGCGGTGACAACGTGAATGTCGGTTCGATCCGATCGGCGGGCCAACCCGGCAGCTTCACGTCAGCCACCGCAAACATCTGCGCCGGTGAGGCGCCGGGGAACCCAATACCCAGTCGATCGCGCACGCGCGAATGCAGGCCGTCGGCGCCGGCCACAAAGCGGGCGTTGATGACGCGCAGCGCTCCGTCCGAATCCACCACGGTGGCGGCGCTTCCGGGAAACTCCGGCACCAGATCCAACAGGCGCACCCCACGCAGGACCGAGCCGCCGAGCTCGGCGAATCGCCGGTCCAGGTGGCGCTGCGTCTGCCATTGACCAATGATCAACAGGAACGGATAGGGGCTGTCGACAATGCCGTAGGGCACTCGAATGAGGTCGTGCTCCCGGTCGGCCATGGTGAACCCGAGGCCCTTCAGGCCGTCGTCGACCATCGGATCGGCGACCTGTACCCGGCGTAGGTATTCCAGGGTGCGCGGCTGCACGAAGGCGGCCCGGGTGTCTTCCGGGGCCTCCGGTGACTGGTCGATTACGACGCAGTCGACGCCCAGCTGTCGAAGGCTGGTAGCCAGCGTCATCCCGGCCGGCCCGGCCCCGACGATCAGAACATCGGTTGACTTCGGAAATTCTTGCTTGGTGTTCATCGGATGATCCCTTCTGTGTTAGTGCGGAAGCCCGTGCGGGTTCCGTCAGTGCTGGTCAAGTGGGGTTGCGTCTGTGTTGGTGCCGATGACCAGGCACGGCTCGCTTGAACGGTTGCTCCATGCGTGATTGACGCCGCGGATGATCACCGTGTCGCCGGGCTGCATGAGCACTTCATCAGTGTCGGTGACGAGATAGATCTCGCCGTGCACGCACGTCAGGCAGTCCAGCGTGTCGGTGTGGTGCATTGGAAATCCGGTCCCCGGTGCGATTTCCAAGGCGCGGCAGACGAGTCCGTTCGAGAAGGGTTCGAGACCCTCCAGACCAGGCGTCTGCGACCGGTCGCCGTCGATCGTGTTGTCGACCGGGGTTTCCTGGGTCGTCCACAGGGTGGCGCTCCAGAAGACCCCTTCGCGGGATTGCACATTGGTCAGTCCCTGCTGTCGGACCGCCGAGCGGCCGTGGGGGTCGGGGCCGACGACGAACCTGTTCACGTGGGTGGTAGACATCCAACACCTCCAAATAGAAAGGATTCCTTCTGTTTGATGGCGAGGCTACACGGCTCGGATCAATAACGCAAAGGAAATTTTTCGTTTGGTGTTGGTCGTTACATCACGGTGTGAGACGCACCCGTAACAAGTGAAAGGAGAGGTCTCATGACTCCATCCACCACGGACACGGACCGCGCCCGGGCCAGCTTCGGGCGCTACGCCGAGACGCCATATGACCAGATGACTCCGGAGCAGCAGGAGGGCTTTCGGATCCTCGCAAAGGCAGAGGGCGGCGAGCTACAAGGGCCGGCCAAGATCTGGGTCGACAATACAAACCTCGCCAAGGCGGTGGCGCCGCTGGCGGACCATTTTCATCCACCGAATCACTCGCTCACACAGCGCGAGCGGGAGATCGCCGTCTGCGTCATTCTCGGCAAGTGGCACGCGCCGTTTCCGATTAACGCGCACAACCGGGTCGCGATCGAGCTGGCCATCTCCCCCGAGGTCGTGGACGCCTTGCTCTGCGGCCAGCCGACACTTCTGGAGGATCAGCGGGAGCAGACGGTCTATGAGCTGGCCACGGCCCTAGCCGCTGGCCGGTACATCCCCCGGAGCCTCTACGACCGGGCGGTCGAGATCCTCGGTCATGATCGCATCACGGACATCACCGTCCTGATGGGGATGTACACGGCAGTCTCGTTCACGCTGAAGTTCTATGACGTCCCCGCCGACGCAGCCGGAATGAAGCGCTGACCTCGCAGGCGTGCTCAGATGCGTTCTTCGGTTCGGGCGTTGATCTCGGCCTGCTTGGGCCGGTGAAAGGTTGACGAAGTAGGCGCAGTACCCGGCGATCCGCAAGACGAGGTTGCGGTAAAGCTCGGGATTTGTTTCTGCGCATCGAGACACTTAGGTAGCCGCTCGCGAAGTCTGTGATGGGAAGGCTGCCAAACCCGATCCTCACCGATCTCGTCATCCGAGCCACGGCGATTAACCTTGCCCGCCCAAAACGCTGCTGCCAGCGGGCGTGTAGCCGTAGTAGGTATCGCGCCGTACATGGTTGCGATCAACCCCGGCCTTGGCGAGCGAGGTCGCCGTAGCCTTGACGAAACCGCCATCGCCGGCGATGAAGTAGGTGGCCTCGGGATGGTCGCGCACGACCTCGGCGAGGGTCGAACGAAAGTCGGCGGCGTGGTAGGGGTAGTAGGCCCGGGTGGCGTCGGCTTCGGTGTCGTGGCGGTAGGCGTGCCCGGCGCCGACGTGGATGAGCGTGGCCGATACCGCGTCCCCGCCCAGAGCGAGGTGGCGCAGCATCGACCGAAATGGCGTGATGCCGATGCCCTGCGCCAGCATGACGACGTCGGCGCCGGCGCCGTCGAGGGTGAAACGTGCGAGCGGACCGTGGAAAACCACCCGGTCCCCTTCATCGAGTGCGGCCAGCTTCTGCTTGTAGGTCGAGTTCGACCGCAACGAGGTGCCGATCAGGATGCTGTCTTCCTCGGGGGCCGATGCGAGAGTGAACGGCTTGACCGCCAAGCCCGACAATCGGAGCAAACCGTGCTGGCCAGCCCGCCACCTCAACGGCGCGTTGGTGTGGAAGCGGAACGACGCCACGTCGCCATCCTCGGCGTCGCGGCCGTCGAACGTCAGCGAGTGGGTGTGCAGCAGACCGAACATGGATACCTCCAAATGAAAAGAATTATTTCTCTTTGCCAGCACCGTACGCGCAGCGCGCCCATAGCGCAAAGAAACTTTTTCGTTTAGTCTTGACGCCATGCCCAAACTGAGCGACAAGACCCGTGAGCAGCGACGCCAGCACATCCTGACCAGCGCGTGGCGGCGCTTCTCGCGTGATGGCTTCCACGCCACCTCGATCGAGGACGTGATCGCGGCCACCGGGATGTCTTCCAGCGCGGTCTACCGCTACTTCCGCAGCAAGGAGGAAATCATTCGCGCATCCGCCGAGATCGGCGTTGAGCGCGTCCGTGACATCTTCGTGGCCCTCCTCGACCGCGACCCCTGCCCGACGCCCGCTGAGACGCTGGCCCTGCTGGTCGACGAGCTACACACTCGCACTGACAACCCCGACTACGACATGACCCGTGTGGCGTTGCAGACGTGGGCCGAGGCTTTGCGCGATCCGGTCCTACATGAATATGCCCGCGCCCGATACCGCGACGCGCTGGATCACATCGCTTCGCTGGCCGCCAGGTGGCGCGACGCCGGCCATATCCCCGCCGACGCCGACACCAAAGCCGTTGCTGCCACAGTCTTTTCGCTGATGCACGGCTTGATCGTCATGCACCACCTGGTCGAGGACGTATCGGCCGATGTCCTATTGCGCGGGTTGTCTTCGCTCGGCGCCACCACCGACAGCTCGTGAGTACACCGCACACCACGGGCGGATGCGCCCGCCCGTAAAGCGGTGGTGGCGCCGCGCAGGCCTACTAGAGGTTGTAGAAGGATTCGACGTGCTCGTGCAGCTTCTTGTACATCGGTGGGGCCTCGTACGGATCGGTGATCACTTCGATGTAGACGGCGCCATCGGCTTGCTCGGCCGTCTTCAATGCGTCGTCGAGCACGCCGCAGCTGCTCACACGCGCGGTGAACCACCCCTGGCAGCCAACGGCGTGGGGCAGCTCGGCATAGTTCCAGGCGGCGATGTCGTTGTAGCCCAGGGCCATGTCCTTGCACAGCATGCGCTCGCTGAGGTAGCCAGAGTTGTTGAGCACGAAGACAATCGGGCGCAGCCCGTGGCGACCGAACTGACTGATCTCCTGAGCCGTCATCTGGTGCGAGCCCTCCCCGGTGATGAGGATCAGCCGCCGATCCGGGGCCCCCTTCGCGGCGCCGAAAGCCGCCGGAGTCGCCCATCCGATTGACGCCCACAGCGTTTGGTTGTGGAACTCCGCTCCTTGGGGCAGTTGCGCCATCGCCAGACCCAGCGAGGACGTCCCGGTGTCGGTGATGATCACGTCATCGGGACGGAAGAAGTCAGCCCAGCGTGGATAGAGCGCATCAGCGGTGATCGGGTCCTCGCCGCCGCCTGCGATGGGCCCCAGGGTCTGCGGTGCGATGGTAGGCCTCTCAGCACGTTTGGTGATACG
>DASQSQ010000414.1:0-2926 GCA_035642315.1 Mycobacterium sp. | reverse complement strand
AACGTGCCCGCGCTACGTGCGTACTCATTCGTCCACGGCACACCGCCCTCGACGGCAAGATCGACCTTGAATGCGGCGGGGGCGGGTCGATACCGGCGGTAGGCGCGCGAAATCCTCGGGTGCAGATCGTCGCCGGCGAGGTCGATGACCCCACGTGGGGATAGGTCGAGCATCACAATGTCAGCGTCCGCGACGTCGCCCAGTGCTCGCACCGGTGCGCTGGTCTCCACCACCGCACCGTAGCCCTTCAGGATGTCGACAAGGGCGTCGGTGATCTTCGACGATCCGCCCACCGCGACAGGCCATCCGTGACTGTGCGCGATCGCTCCGAACATCAAGCCCATCGCCGACGTGGACACCCGCGACAACGGGTACCAGCCGTGGGCGGCGTTGCCGGCGAAGAGGGCACGAGCCTGTTCCGTGCGGAACAAACGTGTCGACACGGTGGCGGGCAGCATTGCCCCCACCCCGAAACGGGCCAGGCGTGCCGGGTGGCGCGGTAGATGCGCCACCGGTCGCAGGACGTCCTCGACCAGCTCGTCGAAGCCGGAAGCGATTGGGCCGATCAGCTGGCGCCAGCGTTTCCCGTCCCGGCCCAGCAGCTGGGTGGTCTGCTCGATCGAGCGCACCAAAACTCCTGCGCTACCGTCGTCGAGCGGATGCGCCAGATCGACTGTCGGCCAAGCCCATTGCAGCCCGTGGGCAGGTAGGTCCAGCGAGCGCAAGTACGGTGAGGCCAGCGCGATCGGATGGACCGCAGCGCAATCGTCATGGAGTAGGCCCGGCATCAGCGGTTCGGAGGTACGGGTGCCACCGCCAACGGTGTCGGCGGCCTCGAGCACGGTGACGTCGATGCCGTGTTGTGCGAGCGTGACCGCCGCGGCGAGTCCGTTGGGGCCCGCCCCCACCACGACTGCGGAGGTCATGTCCCGGTTCTGCCGTCAAAGGCTCGACGCGGATTGGCAGCAGTACCCAATCGCACCTCGCGGTCGCCGCTTCGCGTAGGGTGCACCGGAATCGGGCCGTTCTCCAACCACGGCTGGCAGGCCAACATGTCGGCGACTTCGACGTATCCCCGTTCCAGTTCACCGCGCGCCAGGTCCACAACCCGGTACTGCTGCCGGCGGATTTGGATGGGTTGGGACTCGAGATAGACCACGATCACATCGCCCGGGCCAAATCCACACCGCTGCTGTATTGCGCGCATGAACCGCTCATCGTGGAGGTGTCCGTCGCCGAACTGCCAGCCCAAGATCGTGCCCGCCACGAACTCACCCTCACGGATGTTGTAGTTCTCGTAGGCATCCACGTGATTGCCGATCAACGTGCTCAACGCCCGGCCATGACTGTGCATGGAGCGCCACGCGACCGCCTTCTGCAAAAGCAGTTCCGCAGCGTCGTGTCCGTACAGATCAGTGAGTTGGTCGATCTGGTTCTTTGCAGCCTTGACGATGTGAGTGTTGAGCCGCTGCTCGCAGCCTTTGCGGAACGCCCACTGCGTAGTCGCCCAGTTGCCTGCGTAGTAACGCATTGACGGCAGAAACGAGATCTTGGCCGGAAACAGATTACCCAGGACCGGGAACGCGAAAAGGCCGACGATCAACACCGCGAGCAGCAGCGGGGAAACGGCGCCGAGTCCGAACTGCGGCGGCATGTGTAACCCGAAGAGCCACACGGCACTGAAACAGTAGAAGATGTTCCATTCGAGCGGGACTGCCAGCGGGAACATCGAGGTGATGAACAGGTGGAAGATCACAATTATGGCCAAGGTGATCAGGGTCAGGGTGCGGTTGGTGGACAACAGCAGGATCACCGGGACGACGAACTCGATGACGGTTCCCTGGTGAGCCACCAAACCGGCGAGCATCGAAGGTCGAAGATCGCGTGGAAAATCCCGATAAAGCCGCCGTTTGATCGCTGGTATGCGCAGCCAAGGCGCGTTGCTGAGCATCGCGGCGACCACGAACGTGAAGTGGTGGCCGAGTTTGGAGAACGCAGCCCAAAACCACACTGTGAACATGATCAGTTTCAACCCAACGATCATGTCGACATAGGGCAGTACGGCCATGAAGATCGTTGCAACCCAATATTGTTCGCCGCGGGCGGCCAGGAATAGCACCTTATCGCGGAGACCCGCCAGCAGAAGCAGAACCGCAAGGGCGCCCAGGAGTCGGGGATCGAGCAGCCCGACCGAATCGGCCGGTTGCCCTGCCTTGGCGACGCCATCGGACACCAGCAGGGCCACCAGCGTCGCGACACAGCCGAGGTAGAGGGCCACGTCGAACCAGGTGCGAGAGGTTCCTTTGGTAAATGGGACGATATCGGGCCACGGCGGCAGTCGTAGCGTGCGTGGCCGCGCCCAGTGCAGGATCCCCCCGATCGGTGGTGAGAATCGGAACGCCAGCGGACCCGATGACCCGCCCAAACCGATGAACTCGTACAGCATTGTCCACAGCAGGAACTTTTGGTAGAAAATGGGCTGCGTCCAGAACGACTCCACCTCCCAGAAGGCGCCGAACCCGCGGGTGCGACTGGCGAACAGAAGCCCAATGAACACATACAGCGCGATCTTGACGACGTAGAGCAGGTGCACGCTCCACGGGGTGCCGAATCCGTACTCCACCCAGTGGCGTGACAGTATCTTCATGCGCTCCAGATGTGGCCGATCACCGAATGTTTCGAGGTCGACGTCGGGCAGGTCGGCGTTCATGAATCCCATGGCTGTCCTGTTCTGTCGGGTAGGGGAAGTGACGCGCCTCGACTACGGGGATCGATATGGCGACGTGGGATTCATGTTTGCGGTCCCTTCGACGTTGACTGTCCCGCATCGGTGTTCCAACGGTAGGTCCGCAGTGTGACGTGCGCCATATGCCGCTGGCTCAAAACCCAGAATGCCGATTGTGCACGCAGCACAATCACCATCCGG
>DASQSQ010000413.1:0-4958 GCA_035642315.1 Mycobacterium sp. | reverse complement strand
TCATCGACTCCCAGCTGGTGATCTGCAGACTGCCGTGATCCCGGACGTCGGCGCACGCGGCGGCGATCTCCTGTGCGATCGTGCTTCCCCATATTCATCGAGAATGCCTCGGTTTGAATGAGAACGGACAGCGGTTCAGCACGTCTGCGAAAGACACAGGCGGCTAGCATAATTCATCCGGTCAGCGGATTTAGTCACTGTGACGAATCGCCGGCAGGCGGCAGGTCGGCAAAGCGAGGTTTGTGTCGATCCATTGAACTTCAAGGCTGCCCCAAGTGAGGTTATGCGCTAGGTTTATGGCTGATCGTTCATGTATGGTGCAACCGTGAGTGGTGGACTGTCAGCGCGCGAATCGGACGACATCGAGCGGCGCCGGGGCGCGATGTGCGCCTCCATGCTCGCCACACCGTTCCTACAGGCGATCGGCCTGCGTATTGACGCCTTCACCCCCGCGGAGGCCCGTCTCACGCTCCCGTTCGATGAGAAGCTGACCAATGACGGTCGGCATTACCACGGTGGGGTCGTCGCTGCGGTGCTGGACACCGCTGGTGCAGCCGCCTTCTGGGGCGCGTACGACTACGGTCGCCGGATGCGGGCGAGCACTATCACCGCATCCGTCCAATACACGGGTGCGTGCGATCGATCCGATCTCACATGTGAGGCCCGCGTAACCCGACAGGGGAAGGACCTCGTGTTCACCGAGGCGCGGGCGTGCGATTCCGCCGGGCGCGTAGTCGCGCACGGCCAGCAGACCTACCGGCTCGCACCGTTGGCATCGGTGAGTGCGACGCCGGCCGAACGAATAGCCGGTGCGCGATGATGGATGACGACGTCGATCGGCTGGTGCCCGCTTACGGCCCGCTGGCCGGCGTTCGGGTCATCGAGATTGCGAGCATGGGTCCCGGCCCGCACGCCGCGATGCAGCTGGCCGACCTCGGCGCTGAGGTGGTGCGGATAGAGCGCAACGGGGACAAGGCTCACGGAGACTCGTTGCTACGTGGCCGGCGGCGGATCCAGCTCGACCTCACCGATCGCGCCAATGTCGAGTTCGTGTTGGAAATGCTCGAGCACGCCGACATACTCATCGAAGGCTTTCGTCCCGGCGTTCTCGAGCGGCTCGGCCTGGGCCCCGACGTGTGCCTCGCTCGCAATCCGCGGCTAGTCTACGGACGTATGACCGGCTGGGGTCAACACGGGCCGCTCGCATCGAGCGCCGGTCACGACATCAACTACCTCGCACTCACCGGGGTCCTGCATGCGATCGGCCGGCGGGGTGAATCACCTGTCCCGCCACTGAATCTGGTCGCCGACTTTGGTGGCGGGTCGATGTTGCTGCTGGTCGGTCTTTTGGCCGCGCTGGTGCAGCGGACGACGACGAACGCCGGACAGGTTGTCGATGCCGCCATGGTCGACGGTGTCGGCATCCTGGCCCAGATGTGCCGCTCGTTTCTCGCACGTGGCAGCTGGTCGCTCGAACGCGGCAGCAACCTGATCGACGGCGGTGCACCGTTCTACGACACGTACCGATGTGCCGACGACCGGTACGTGGCCGTGGGCGCGATCGAAGCGAAGTTCTTCGCGCAGTTGGTGGCCGGACTCGGGTTGTCGGAGGCAGAAGTCCCACCCCAACTTGATCGCGAGACCTGGCCCCGACTGCGGGAGGTGCTCGGCACCGCATTCGCAACGCGCACGCGCGACGAATGGCAGGATGTGTTCGAGGGCACGGACGCCTGCGTGACGCCTGTGCTGACCTTCGAGGAGGCGACGAGGCACCCACAGGCCGCCGATCGTGGCGCGTTTGCAATTGTCGACGGCGCCGTCCACGCGATGCCCGCACCGCGGTTCTCACACGCCACGACGGCCGCCCCTACCGCGCCCGACGACGAGCTCACCAATCCCCGGTCGGTTCTGGCAAGGTGGCAGCATGCCCGGTCGCCACGATCGGCGGTCGTGTTGATACCGCGGTCAGGTGCGACGTCGCAGTGATCACGCTCGACCGCGTCGAGCGACCCAACGCCGATGGCTAGCAACTCACAATTGCGTAAGGCGAGGACTTGCAATGACGCTGGTGTGTGATGCGATCGTTTCTTCATTGGCGGGGCAGACTTCTTACGCGCAATGGCGGCCGGTCTGCGGGAGCGAGCCGAAGACGTCGCCCAGGTCTGGCCCCGGGAGTCCGGTGTCCTGCACGCTATTGCCCAAGGCGCGGCCGCTGACGCAGCCGAGACTTTCGAGTATTACGCCGGGCTGGCCGATACCTTCCCGTTCGAGCAGCGAGCGACGCCGATAATGGGCAAGTTCGGCTTGCTCGTACGTGAGCCGGTCGGCGTGGTGGGGGCGATCATTCCCTGGAACGGTCCGCTCGATCTCATCAAGCTCAAGATCGCCCCTGCCCTGCTCGCTGGATGCACGGTTCGCTGGATGCACGGTCGTGCTTAACGTCACACCTGTGGCGCGCTGCATCCAGGAAACGCCGAAAACTGACTGATGAAGGAGGCTGCATGAATACCGCAGTGATCGTGGATGTGGTCCGCTCTCCGATGGCCAAAGGTAAAGCCGCCAAGGGAGATAAGCCCGGCGGTGCGCTGTCCGGCCTGCACCCCGTCGAGCTGCTCGGGCAGGTCTTCGGCCAGCTGCTGGCCCGTAACGATGTGGATCCAGGGGCCGTGGATGATGTCATCACGGGGTGTGTCAGCCAAGTCGGCGAGCAGGCGGGCCCGATCGGGCGGTGGTCTTGGCTCGCAGCCGGACTGCCCGAACACGTCCCCAGTACCACCGTGCACCGCGCCTGCGGGTCCTCGCAACAGGCCGCCGACTTCGCCGCCCAGGGCATCATCGCCGGGGTCTATGACATCGTCGTGGCCGGCGGCGTGGAATCCATGAGCCGCATTCCGATCGGATCGGCGCGCATCGGGCAGGACCCCTTCGGCCCGTCCGTCGCGAATCGCTACGCGCCAGGACTGGTGCCCCAGGGGGTCTCTGCGGAAATCATCGCAACCCGTTGCGGTTTCACCCGCCGCCAGCTCGACGAGTACTCGGCGCGTTCGCATTCCAGGGCGGCGGCCGCGGACTTCAAATCCGAGATCGTCGCGATCAACGTGACTGATACCGAGGGACATCATCGCATCGTCGACACCGACGAAACGATCCGCCCTGACACCAGTGCCGAGTCCCTGGCCGCACTCAAGCCGTCGTTTCAGACCCCGGAGATGACCCAACGATTCCCCGACATCGACTGGTCAATCACCGCGGGGAATTCATCGCAGCTTACTGATGGCGCCGCGGCGTTGCTGATCATGAGCGAAGCCAAAGCCAACGAGCTCGGGCTCGTCGCCCGGGCGCGCTTCCACGCTTTCGCGGTCGCCGGTGACGACCCGATCACCATGTTGACCGGCCCCATCCCTGCGACTCAGAAGGTGCTGCAGCGGGCCGGGCTGAACCTCGACGCCATCGACCACTATGAAGTCAATGAAGCATTTGCGTCGGTCCCCATGGCCTGGCGTGAGTATTTTCACTCCGACGAACGGCGCCTCAATCCGCGCGGTGGCGCCATCGCTTTGGGCCACCCGCTAGGTGCGTCGGGGGCGCGCCTTCTCACCACCATGCTGCACGGTCTCGAAGAATCCGGCGGCAGGTTTGGCCTGCAGACGATGTGTGAAGCCGGCGGCATGGCCAACGCCACCATCATCGAGCGCCTTTGACCTAGGCCCTGCCGCCAGGTTGCCCGACCCCACACACGAAGGGACGATTGATGCAGATCGACGGCATTTCCGCAGTGGTCACCGGCGCCGCATCAGGCCTGGGACTGGCGACGACCCGGCGCCTGCTCGACGACGGCGCCGCAAGCGTCGTGATCGCCGACCTACCCACCTCCGCAGGAGCCGAGGTGGCAGCCGAGCTCGGCACGCGCGCACACTTTGTGGCTGCCGACGTCCGCGACACCGCCCATCTGGTAGCTGTTTTCGACGCCGCTGAGTACTGGGGCCCCTTGCGCGCTGTGGTGCATTGCGCCGGCCGCGGGGGCCCAGTACGCGTCGTCGGCAAGGACGGCCAACCCGGGTCGCTGGAGCTCTACACCGAAATCGTCACCACGAATCTGATCGGATCGTTTAACGTGTTGCGCCTAGCCGCCGCACGCATGGTGGGCAACGAGCCGCTGGACGGCGACCGTGGTGTCATCGTGTTGACCGCGTCAGTAGCGGCATTCGAGGGACAGATCGGTCAAATCCCGTATGCCTCGTCGAAGGCTGGGATTGTCGGCATGACCATCGTGGCGGCGCGTGACTTGGCCAGTAAAGCCATCCGGGTCAACACTATTGCCCCAGGTACCTTCGACACACCCCTGTTGGCCCGGCTTTCGGATCCGGTGCGCGCCTCCCTGGCGGCCTCGGTACCGCACCCGAGTCGGCTTGGCGAGCCCGACGAATATGCGAAACTTGCAGCCGCCATCGTCGACAATGGCATGCTCAACGGTGAGACCATCCGGCTCGACGGCGCTATCCGGATGGCACCGCGGTGAGCACCGATCACACGACCGAGACTGTCGAGGTCAGCGTTTGCGACTATGTCGGGGTACTGGCCATCAACCGCCCCCACGTGCGCAACGCGATCGACAAGACAACCGCCGACACCATCGCCGATACCCTCGACAACTTCGACAGCGACACTGACGTGCGCGTTATCGTGATCACCGGCAAAAATGGATTCTTTTGCGCCGGCATGGATCTCAAAGCGCTGACAGCGACCGGGCAACGCCCGATCACCGCGTCACGGGGCGCGTTCGGCATCGTGGAAAAGCCGCCGCTCAAGCCGACCATTGCTGCCGTTGAGGGGGCAGCGCTCGGTGGCGGTCTCGAGATCGCGCTGGCGGCTGACATCATCGTGGCAGCCGACAACGCCACCTTTGGGCTGCCTGAAGTGCGGCGCGGCTTGGTGGCCACTGCCGGCGGTGTGCTGCG
>DASQSQ010000412.1:0-18445 GCA_035642315.1 Mycobacterium sp. | reverse complement strand
CAGGCGCTCGGCAACCGCGGGATGACGGGCGGCGTGCATCAGGAAGTCGGTCTTGACCAGTAACCAGTCACGATCGAGCAGCAGCGTTTGCGAGATCCGATCGAGGGTCCCGGTCCAGTCTGCCGGTTCAGGCAGAGCCTTCATGGCGGTGGCGAGTTGATCCGCGATCAGTGTGGCCCGCTCGTCGTAGAGGGTGAAGAACAGCTCTTCGAGGCTGGCAAATTGTGAGTAAAACGCGCCACGGGTGTAGCCGGCTTCGGCGCAGACGTCCTCGATGCGGGCATGCCCGAATCCCTTGTCGGCGAACACTCGGAACGCGGCGTCGAGGAGCCGCGCCCGGGTCTCGGCGCGACGCTTGGTCACCCGCGGCGGCTGGGCGGCCGTTCGTGTCATCTGCATCACCTAACGATACAAAGAAGTATCCGATACGTTAGTGTATCCGATACGCGCACAGATGGCAGAGTAAGGAGCGACCGGTGGACGCTGATGTGATTGTGATTGGTGGTGGGTTGGCCGGGCTGGTCGCTACCCGGGAGCTGACTCGCCGCGGCAAGAAGGTCGCCGTCGTCGACCAGGAGAACGCCGCCAACCTGGGCGGTCAGGCTTTTTGGTCGTTCGGCGGCATCTTCCTCGTCGACAGCCCCGAGCAGCGCCGCATGGGCGTCAAAGACTCCCTTGAGCTGGCCTGGAGCGACTGGTCGGGCAGCGCGGGATTCGATCGCCTTGACGACGAAGACATCTGGGCGGCCAAGTGGGCTCGCGCCTATGTTGAGTTCGCTGCCGGTGACAAGCGCGCCTATCTGGCCGAGCATGGCATGACGTTCTTGCCGACGGTGGGCTGGGCCGAGCGGGGCGACCTGCGCGCCACCGGCCACGGCAACTCCGTGCCCCGCTTCCATGTCACCTGGGGCACCGGTACCGGCGTGGTCGGACCGTTCGTCGACGCCGCACTGACCGCCGCCGGTCAGGGGCTGGTGAGCTTTCACCACCGGCACCGCGTCGACGAGCTGGTGTTCACCGACGGCGCGGTGACCGGAGTCCGCGGCGTGGTGCTCGCTCCCGACAATGCCGCCCGCGGGGCGCCGTCCAACCGGGATGTGGTCGGTGAGTTCGAATTGAGCGCCCAGGCCGTGATTATCGCCTCCGGTGGTATCGGCGCCAACCACGAGATGGTGCGCCGCTACTGGCCGCAACGTATGGGCACCCCTCCGCGGTCGATGATCACCGGGGTGCCGGCGCACGTTGACGGCCGCATGCTCGACATCGCCGCCGACAGCGGGGTGCGGCTGGTCAACCGGGACCGGATGTGGCACTACACCGAAGGCATCCAGAACTGGAATCCGATCTGGCCCAGCCACGCGATTCGGATCCTGCCGGGCCCGTCGTCGATGTGGTTCGACGCGATCGGGCGGCGTCTGCCCGAACCTTACCTGCCGGGCTATGACACCCTCGGCACGCTGCGCTACCTGCGCACCGACCCCGCCATCGCCGGCTACGACCATTCCTGGTTCATCCTGACGCAGAAGATCATCGAGAAAGAGTTCGCGTTGTCGGGTTCCGAGCAGAACCCCGACATCACGAGCAAAAGCCGCACGGCGTTCCTGCGGGAGCGGCTGCTGAACCGCTCGGCCCCGGGCCCGGTCGAGGCTTTCAAGCGCCACGGCGCCGACTTCGTCGTCGCCAACGACCTCGAATCTCTGGTGGGGAAGATGAATGAACTTACCGATGAACCGCTGTTGGATCCCCGCGCGATTCGACACCAGATCGAGGCACGTGACCTGCAGATGGCCAACCCGTTCGCCAAAGATGCGCAGGTGCAAGGCATCCGCAATGCGCGCCGCTACCTCGGCGACCGGATCGGGCGCGTCGCGACACCGCACCGCATCCTCGACCCCGCCGCCGGCCCGCTCATCGGCGTCAAACTGCACATCCTGACACGAAAGACGTTGGGCGGCATCCAGACTGACCTGTCTTCCCGCGCGTTCGGGAACGACGGGCAGCCCATACCGGGCCTCTATGCGGTCGGTGAAGCCGCCGGATTCGGCGGCGGCGGCGTCCACGGCTACAACGCCCTGGAAGGCACCTTCCTCGGCGGCTGCATCTTCTCCGGACGCGCCGCCGGACGGGCCGCCGCCGACGCCGTCTAGGGGCAGTGCACAGCCCCGTATCCTTTGATACGACGACGTCAGGGTGATTCGGATGAAGGGTACGAGTGGTCTCGGAAATGGAGGACACGCGCGGCGGCACCGGCGAACCGCGACCGAGGCGAGGGCCGCGGTCGCAAGCACCGACTTCGGGCCCGGGGCGCGCTCGCAAGGCGCAGCCCCAACATCCGTCCGCCAATGATGACGGCGCCGTCCCGCAGATCCCGTCCGATATCGAAGCCAAGCAACTGGCACCCGAGATCCGACGCGAGCTCAGCACTTTGGATCGGGCGACCGCCGACGCCATCGCCCGCCACCTGGTCGCCGCGGGCGAGCTGATCGACGAAGACCCCGAAGCCGCGCTGAGCCACGCGCGCGCCGCCCGGGCACGGTCCGGCCGTATCGCCGCGGTCCGCGAAGCCGTCGGGATCGCGGCCTACCAATGTGGCGACTGGGCGCAGGCGCTGGCCGAACTGCGTGCGGCCCGCAGGATGGGCAGCAAATCGCCGCTGCTTCCGCTGATCGTCGACTGCGAACGCGGCCTCGGCCGGCCCGAACGCGCGCTTGAGCTTGTACGAGGGCCTGAGGCGGCGCAGCTCAGCGGTGACGAAGCCGACGAGTTGCGCATCGTTGCGGCCGGAGCCCGCGCGGACCTCGGTCAGCTCGAACAAGCCCTGAAGTTGTTGTCGACACCGCAGCTGGACCCGGCGCGGACCGGGACCACCGCGGCCCGGCTGTTCTACGCCTACGCCGAGACGCTGCTCGCGCTCGACCGCGGCGACGAGGCGCTGCAGTGGTTTCTGCGCGCCGCGGCGGCCGATGTCGAGGGTGTCACCGATGCCGAAGACCGAGTGAGCGAGCTCGGCTGACGTGGGAACGCTTGCGCAGCAATATGATTGCCTACTGCTCGATCTCGACGGAACAGTGTTTCGCGGCCACGAGCTGACCGAAGGCGCCGCAGAGTCGTTGGACAAGGTCTCTGGCCGCAAGCTTTTCGTTACCAACAATGCGTCACGCAGTGCCGGCGAGGTTGCCGAGCATCTGCGCGACATCGGTCTCAAGGCGACCGCCGATGACGTCGTCACCAGCGCGCAGAGCGCTGCCCATGTGCTGGCCGCTCAGCTGTCCCCCGAGTCGCGGGTGCTGGTCGTCGGCACCGATTCGCTGGCCGACGAAATCGCGGCCGTCGGACTGTGTCCGGTACGCCTCTTCGAGGACAAACCGCAGGCCGTGGTCCAGGGCCACTCCACCGAAACCGGCTGGATCAACCTCGCCGAGGCGGCGTTGGCCATCCGCGCCGGAGCGTTGTGGGTGGCGGCCAACGTCGACGCTACCCTGCCCACCGAACGCGGCCTGCTGCCCGGCAACGGCTCCATGGTGGCCGCACTAAAAGCAGCGACCGAAGCCGATCCTCAGGTTGCCGGCAAGCCTTCACCCACATTGATGACAGATGCGTTGGCACGCGGTGACTTTCGTACACCGCTGGTGGTCGGTGACCGATTGAACACCGATATCGCCGGAGCCAACGCCGCCGGACTGCCCAGCCTGATGGTGCTCAGCGGCGTGAACTCCGCGCGCGACGCGGTGCACGCCGTACGTGAACAACGCGCCACCTACATCGGTTACGACCTACGCTCGCTACACCAGGAAGCCGATGTGCTCGCGGTGGCTCCACAATCGGCATGGCACGTCGAGACCGGGGACATGTCGGTCACGGTCAACGCCGGGCGCGACGACGAGGCGAGCGATGACCTGTCGATCGTTCGTGCCGTCGCCAACGCCGTCTGGGCGAACAACGGCGACGCAGCAGCCATCACCATCGAGGCCGGCGACGACACCGCGCACGACGCCCTGCAGCGGTGGTCCCTGGTCTGAATCCGATAGCGTAGAGGACGTCATGACTACCGATCCTGATGAAATCCGTGCCCGGATCGATGCGGTGCTCGCCGAGCTGCCTGATCCTGCTGACGTCGAGAACGCACCCGCGGAATCCGATCTCGAAGAGTTAGCGCGCCGGCTGTCTGAAGCGCACGACATGCTGGTGCAGGCGCTGGAGTCGGCGGAGAAGGGCTGATCGCACTGTGCCGCGGCGTACCCGCGTTGACATCGAGCTGGTCCGGCGAGGGCTGGCCCGGTCTCGCCAGCAGGCCGCGGAGTTGATCGGCGCCGGCAAGGTCAGCATCGACGGCATGCCGGCAGTCAAACCGGCTACCGCCGTCGCGGGCAGCGCCGCGCTGAGTGTCCACGACGACGGTGAGCGCGGCTGGGTATCGCGAGGAGCCCACAAGCTCATCGGTGCGCTCGACACATTCGGTATCAGCGTCGAGGGCCGGCGCTGTCTGGATGCCGGTGCGTCGACGGGTGGATTCACCGAAGTACTGCTGGACCGCGGCGCGCGTGAAGTGGTCGCCGTCGATGTGGGCTACGGCCAGCTGGCCTGGTCGCTGCGCTCGGATCCCCGGGTGGTCGTCATCGAACGGACCAACGCGCGAGAGCTGACACTGGAGATGATCGGCGACCCGGCAGATGTCGTGGTCGCTGACCTGTCGTTCATCTCGCTGACCACAGTGTTGCCCGCGCTGAGTGGATGCGCATCGCCCAACGCAGATATCGTTCCCATGGTGAAGCCGCAGTTTGAGGTGGGCAAGGGTCAGGTCGGCGCCGGCGGGGTGGTGCACGATCCCGAGCTGCGTGCGGGCTCGATGCTTGCCGTCGCGCGCTGCGCCGAGGAATTGGGATGGCACACCGTCGGGGTCACCGCCAGCCCGCTACCGGGTCCGTCAGGCAACGTCGAATACTTCCTGTGGCTGCGCGCCCAAACCGATCGAGGATTTTCCGCTGATGAGTTGCATTGCGCGGTCCACGCGGCCGTGGAGGCCGGTCCACAATGACGCTTGAGCGCACCGTCTTGCTGGTGGTCCACACCGGACGCGCGGAAGCTACTGACACCGCACGTCGGGTTGAAAAAGTGCTGGGCGACAACGGTATTGGCCTTCGAGTGTTGACGGCTGAAGCGGTGGACCGAGGTTCGTTGCATCTGGCCCCCGACGACATGCGCGCGTTGGGTGTCGACATCCAGCTCACCGACGCCGACCCCAACGCTGCCGACGGATGCGAGCTGGTACTCGGACTCGGTGGCGACGGCACCGTTTTGCGGGCCGCGGAGCTCGCTCGCAATGCCGACATTCCGGTGCTGGGTGTGAACCTGGGCCGGATCGGGTTTTTGGCCGAGGCGGAGGCTGACGCCATCGACACCGTGCTCGAGCATGTCGTGGCCCGCAGCTACACGATCGAAGACCGGCTGACGCTCGACATCGCGGTGCGGGTGAGAGGCGAGGTCATCAGTCGCGGATGGGCGCTCAACGACGCCAGCCTCGAAAAAGGGCCGCGGCTCGGAGTGCTCGGGGTGGTCCTTGAAGTCGACGGCCGACCGGTGTCGACCTTCGGCTGCGACGGGGTACTGGTGTCAACGCCGACCGGTTCCACGGCCTACGCATTCTCCGCGGGCGGCCCGGTGCTGTGGCCGGATCTCGAGGCACTGTTGTTGGTGCCCAACAACGCTCACGCGCTGTTCGCCCGCCCGATGGTCACCAGCCCAGACGCCAGCATCGCCATCGAAATCGAGGCCGAAGAGCACGACGCCGTGGTGTTCTGCGACGGACGTCGTGAAATGCTCGTACCAGCCGGTGGACGGTTGGAGGTGCGGCGCTGCGAGGTATCGGTGAAATGGGCGCGGCTGGACAGCGCCCCGTTTACCGACCGTCTGGTGCGAAAGTTCCGCTTGCCGGTCACCGGCTGGCGTGGCCGGTAACGGTGCTGCCTGGTGCTCAGTGAGATTCGGATCGAGGCATTGGGCGCCATCAGCGTCGCCACGGCCGAGTTCGACCGTGGTCTGACGGTACTGACCGGGGAAACCGGCACCGGCAAGACGATGGTGGTGACCGGTCTGCACCTGCTGGGCGGTGCCCGCGCCGACGCCAACCGGGTGCGCTCGGGAGCCGAGCGGGCCGTCGTCGAAGGGCGTTTCAGCACCGGCGATCTCGACCAGAAGGCTGCCGCGCAGATCGACGAGATGCTGGATGCCTCGGGAGCCGAGCGAGATGAGGACGGGAGCATCATCGCGTCGCGCTCGGTCAGCCGCGACGGCCCGTCCCGTGCCTACCTCGGCGGGCGCAGCGTGCCGGCCAAATCGCTGAGCGGCTTCACCAACGAGTTGCTCACCTTGCACGGACAAAACGACCAGCTGCGGCTCATGCGGCCCGACGAGCAACGCGGCGCGCTGGACCGGTTCGCCGCCGTCGGTGCCCGGGTGGAGCGCTATCGCAAGCTGCGCGACGCGTGGCAGTCGGCGCGACGTGACCTGGTCGACCGAACCAACCGGGCGCGTGAATTGGCCCAGGAGGCCGACCGGCTGAAGTTCGCGCTGCACGAGATCGACACCGTCGACCCCGCACCCGGTGAGGATGACGCGCTGATCGACGACATCCGCCGGCTCTCGGAATTGGACGCGCTGCGTGAGGCTGCGGCCACCGCCCGTGCCGCGTTGTCCGGGACCGACGAGGAGACCGCTGCCGACGTGATGGGCCAACCCGCATCAGCGGCCGACGGTCTGGCGCGCGCGAAGGCGGCGCTGGAGTCCACCGACGACTCCGCGCTGCGAGGGCTGGTCGATCAGCTCGCCGAGGCGTTGACGGTGGTCGACGATGCCGCGCGCGAACTCGGCGATTACCTGAACGAATTGCCCTCCGACGCCAGCACTTTGGATACCAAGCTCGCCCGGCAAGCCGAACTTCGCACGCTCACCCGCAAGTACGCGGCCGACATCGACGGCGTGCTGGAGTGGGCGCGCGAATCGCGCGATCGGCTGGCTCACTTAGATGTCTCCGAAGCGGCGTTGGCCGGCCTGCAACGTCGCGTCGACGAGCTGGCGACCGAATTAGGCTCCGCTGCAACCGAACTCAGCAAGGCGCGTAGCCAAGCGGCCAAGCGACTGGCCAAGGAAGTCACCGGCGAGCTGTCCGGACTGGCGATGTCCGACGCCGAATTCACCATCGCCGTGATCAATATGCCGGCCGGCGACGACGATCCCGCCGCGCTGACGTTGCCCTCGGGCGCGCGGGCCCACGCCGGCGGGGACGGTGTGGATCAGGTCGAGTTCGGCTTCGCCGCGCATCGCGGAATGACGGTGCTGCCACTGGCCAAAAGCGCGTCCGGCGGCGAGCTGTCGCGGGTGATGCTGGCCCTGGAAGTGGTGCTCGCGGCGTCGATGACGGGCACCACGATGGTGTTCGACGAGGTCGACGCCGGCGTTGGCGGGCGGGCCGCGGTCCAGATCGGGCGGCGGCTGGCGCGGTTGGCCCGCAACCGCCAAGTCATCGTGGTCACCCATCTGCCGCAGGTCGCCGCCTACGCCGACGTACACCTGATGGTCGACAGCACGGGCAAAAACGGTGCCAGCGGCGTGCGGCGCCTGGACGGCGACCATCGGGTTGCGGAGTTGGCCCGGATGCTGGCCGGGCTCGGCGAGTCCGACACGGCACGCGCCCATGCACGCGAACTGCTCGAAGCCGCTGACTGTGACCGGATTGCGACCTCGTGACGACATCAGAATGTGACAGGTGTGACAAGATATAACTTCTGAGGCTGTTGTTACGGCGCGCCTCCCCGGTCGGGCTCACCTTCACCGACAGAATCGCCTCCATGAGTGTGACGACCAGGATGACTGCCCTTCTGACCCGTAGTAACCCCATCCGGCCGGGTGTCGTCGGCACCGCCCGGGTCGACCGGGACATCGACCGGTTGCTGCGGCGGGTGTGCCCCGGCGACGTCGTGGTCCTCGACGTGCTGGACCTGGACCGGATCACCGCCGATGCGCTTGTCGACGCCGAGATCGCCGCGGTCGTCAACGCATCGCCATCGGTGTCGGGCCGCTATCCCAACCTGGGGCCGGAAGTCCTGATGGCCAACGGCGTCACCCTCATCGACGAGACGGGACCAGACGTCTTCAAGAAGGTCAAGGACGGCGCGAAAGTCCGGCTGTACAACGGCGGGGTGTACTCGGGCGACCGCAGGTTGATCCACGGCACCGAGCGCACCGACCAGGAAATCGCCGAACTGATGCAAGAGGCCAAGACCGGATTGGTCGCCCACCTGGAGGCGTTCGCGGGCAACACCATCGAGTTCATCCGAAGCGAAAGCCCGCTGTTGATCGACGGGATCGGCATTCCCGACGTCGACGTCGACCTACGCCGCCGTCACGTTGTGGTGGTCGCCGATGAGGACCACGCGGCCGATGACCTCAAGAGCCTCAAACCGTTCATCAAGGAGTACCAGCCCGTTCTGATCGGAGTCGGCACCGGCGCAGAAGTCTTGCGCAAGGCGGGATATCGTCCGCAGCTGATCGTCGGCGACCCCAATGAGCTGAGCACCGAAGTCCTCAAGTGCGGCGCTCAGGTGGTCTTGCCGGCCGACGCCGACGGCCACGCGCCGGGCCTGGAGCGCATCCAGGACCTCGGTGTGGGCGCGATGACGTTTCCCGCCGCGGGCTCGCCCACCGACCTGGCTCTGCTGCTGGCCGACCACCACGGCGCCGCACTGCTCGTGACAGCGGGCCACAGCGCCAACATCGAGACGTTCTTCGACCGGTCGCGTCAGCAGAGAAACCCTTCGACGTTCCTCACCAGGCTGCGGGTCGGGGAGAAGGTGGTGGACGCCAAAGCGGTTGCCACCCTGTATCACAACCGAATTTCAGGCGGCGCGATCGCACTGTTGATTTTGACGATGCTGATCTCGGTCATCGTCGCCCTATGGGTGTCACGCACCGACACGCTGGTGCTGCACTGGGCGGTCGAGTACTGGCACCATTTCGTCGCCTGGGCGCAGCACTGGATCCACTAGGACGGGTATCGACGTGATATCTCTGCGCCAGCACGCGATTTCGCTAGCCGCCGTTTTTGTGGCGCTGGCGGTCGGAGTCGTGCTGGGCTCGGGTTTCTTGTCCAACACCCTGTTGTCTGGTTTGCGTGACGAATCCCGAAATCTGCACGGCCAGATCAACACACTCAACGACCAGAAGAATGCGCTGAACCAAAAGCTCAATGCCGCAGATGCTTTCGATTCTCAAATGGCAGGCCGGATGGTGCATGACGCGCTGAGCGGCAAGTCGGTGGTGATCTTCCGCTCCCCGGACGCCAAGGATGACGACGTCGATGCGGTGTCCAAGCTTGTCGGTCAGTCCGGCGGAGCGGTCAGCGGCACGGTGTCGCTGACGCAGGAGTTCGTCGACGCCAACTCGGCCGAGAAGCTGCGTTCGGTGGTCAACTCGTCGATCCTGCCGGCCGGCGCGCAGCTGAGCACCAAACTCGTCGACCAAGGCTCGCAGGCCGGCGACTTGCTGGGTATCGCGCTGCTGATCAACCGGGATCCCGCGGTGCCGGCCGTCGACGACGCGCAGCGCGACACCGTGCTGGCCGCGCTGCGTGACACCGGCTTTATCGGCTACGGGAACCAGCACGTCGGCGCGGCGAACGCCGCGGCAGTCGTCACCGGTGGTGGCCTCGGCGACGACGCTGGAAATCAGGGCGTCAGCGTGGCCCGGTTCGCCGCTGCGCTCGCGCCGCACGGTTCGGGTGTGCTGCTCGCCGGGCGGGATGGCTCATCCGGCGGAACGGCGGCCGTCGCGGTGGCCCGCGCCGACGCCGCAGTCACGTCCTCGATCAGCACCGTCGACGACGTGAACGCCGAGTCCGGACGAATCACCGCGGTCCTGGGCATGGCCAGCCTGATGAACGGTGGTCACACCGGTCAGTACGGCGCCGGTCGCGGCGCCACCGGGCTCACCGTCGCGCAGTAGGTGCCCGGCCGGGCGTGTCAGCGGCGACGTGGCGGCGTAGATGTTAGGGTGGGTTTCCGTGGGTCGGCAGGCCCAATAGGGGCTGGACACCAGCCAAAAGCCTAGCCATTCGCCGTCTTCACGGAGGTCGCTACATTGCGCAGGCATCCCCAGGGCGCCACCAAGCACCTCTTCGTCAGCGGTGGCGTCGTTTCGTCGCTGGGTAAGGGCCTGACCGCCAGCAGTCTGGGACAGTTGCTGACCGCGCGCGGGCTGCAGGTGACGATGCAGAAACTCGACCCTTACCTCAACGTCGACCCCGGCACCATGAATCCGTTCCAGCACGGCGAGGTCTTCGTCACCGAGGACGGCGCCGAGACTGACCTGGACGTCGGCCACTACGAGCGCTTCCTCGACCGCGACCTGTCCGGCTCGGCGAATGTCACCACCGGACAGGTCTATTCGACAGTGATCGCCAAGGAGCGCCGCGGCGAGTACCTCGGTGACACCGTCCAGGTGATTCCGCACATCACCGACGAGATCAAAAGCCGCATCCTGGCGATGGCCAAACCGGACGCCGACGGGAACCGCCCGGATGTCGTCATCACCGAAATCGGCGGCACCGTTGGCGATATCGAGTCGCAACCCTTCCTGGAGGCGGCACGGCAGGTTCGTCATGACCTCGGCCGGGAGAATGTCTTCTTCCTGCACGTGTCGCTGATCCCATACCTGGCGCCATCGGGCGAATTGAAGACCAAGCCGACCCAGCACTCGGTGGCGGCGCTGCGCAGCATCGGTATCACCCCGGACGCGTTGATCCTGCGCTGCGACCGCGACGTCCCAGAACCGCTGAAGAACAAGATCGCGCTGATGTGTGACGTCGACATCGACGGCGTCATCTCCACGCCGGACGCGCCGTCGATCTATGACATTCCCAAGGTGCTGCACCGCGAAGAGCTCGACGCCTACGTGGTGCGCCGGCTCAACCTGCCGTTCCGCGACGTCGATTGGACCGAGTGGGACGATTTGCTGCGCCGGGTGCACGATCCACAAGAGACAGTGCGAATTGCGTTGGTGGGTAAGTATGTCGACCTCTCCGATGCGTATCTGTCGGTGAGCGAGGCGCTGCGGGCGGCCGGATTCAAACACCGGGCGAAAGTGGAAATTCGCTGGGTGGGCTCCGACGACTGCGAAACGACAACCGGTGCGGCCGCATTGCTCGACGACGTGCACGGCGTGCTGATTCCGGGCGGCTTCGGCATCCGCGGAATCGAGGGGAAAATCGGGGCGATCCGCTATGCGCGATCCATGGGTCTGCCCGTCTTGGGGTTGTGCCTGGGGTTGCAGTGCATCGTGATCGAGGCGGCGCGTTCCGTCGGCATCGAGCAGGCCAACTCGGCAGAGTTCGATCCGGCGACGCCGGACCCGGTCATCTCCACCATGGCCGACCAACAGGAGATCGTCGCTGGGGAAGCGGACCTCGGCGGCACCATGCGGCTGGGCGCCTATCCGGCGGTGCTCGAGCCGGGTTCCATTGTGGCGCAAGCTTATCAGTCGACCCAGGTGTCTGAACGGCATCGGCATCGCTACGAGGTCAACAACGCCTACCGGGATAAGATCGCAGAAAGCGGTCTGAGATTCTCCGGCACGTCCCCCGACGGGCATCTGGTGGAGTTCGTTGAATATCCGCCAGAGATGCATTCATTCGTGGTCGGAACTCAAGCGCATCCCGAGTTGAAGAGTCGGCCGACTCGTCCGCACCCGTTGTTCGTCGGCTTTGTCGGAGCGGCCATCGACTATAAGGCAGCCGAGCGGCTGCCGGTGGAGATTCCCGAGCAGCCGTCGAACGGAAGTGAACAACGTGACGGCATCGACACGCCGCTGTCCGAGCCCGAACCTGTTGCCCGTGGGTGAACACGTCTTCGAGACGACGTCGTCCGAAACCCTGCACACCGGAAAGATTTTCGCCCTGCGCCGCGACGATGTCCGGATGCCCGGCGGAAAGATCGTGACGCGCGAGGTCGTCGAGCACTACGGCGCGGTGGCTATCGTCGCGATCGATGACGAAGGCCGTATCCCGATGGTCTACCAGTATCGCCACCCGATCGGCCGACGGCTGTGGGAGCTGCCGGCCGGACTGCTCGACGTCAACGGTGAAGCACCGCATCTGACCGCCGTGCGAGAACTGCGCGAAGAGGCAGGTCTGCAAGCGCAGACCTGGCAGGTGCTGGTCGACCTGGATTCCACCCCTGGTTTCAGCGACGAATCGGTACGGGTCTACCTGGCAACCGGTTTAACGCAGGTCGAGCGGCCGGACGCACATGACGAAGAAGCCGACATGAGGTTGCAGTGGTATCCGATCGCCGAGGCGGTCTCCCGGGTGTTCAACGGCGACATTGTGAACTCCCTTGCGGTGGCAGGGATCTTGGCGGCATACGCGGTCAGAAATGGTCTGGCGCAACCGCGGCCGGTGGACACACCGTGGACGGACAAGTCGACGGCATTCGCGGCCCGGCAGGCCGCTACGTGACCACGCTGGCGCCATCGCTGGAGTCCCAGCTACAGGGTTACCTCGATCATCTGACGATCGAACGGGGCGTCGCGGCCAATACCTTGAGCTCCTATCGCCGCGACCTGCGCCGCTACTCCGAGCACCTCACGCTGCGGGGCATCGACGACCTGGGCAAGGCCAGCGAGGAAGATGTCAGCGAATTCCTCGTCGCACTGCGGCGCGGCGATCCGGCTGCCGGGATCGTGCCGCTATCGGCGGTGTCGGCGGCGCGAACCCTGATCGCGGTGCGCGGTTTGCACCGGTTCGCCGCCGCCGAGGGCCTGGCCGAAATTGATGTGGCGCAGGCCGTCAAACCACCGACGCCCGGGCGCCGGCTGCCCAAAAGCCTGAGCCTCGACCAGGTGCTCGCGCTGCTGGCCGGTGCCGGAGGCGACAGCCCGTCCGACGGCCCGTTGACGCTGCGCAATCGCGCGCTGCTCGAACTGCTCTACTCCACCGGCGCCCGGATCTCCGAAGCCGTCGGACTCGACCTCGACGACATCGACACGAACGCCCGGTCGGTGCTGCTGCGCGGCAAGGGCGGCAAACAGCGGCTGGTCCCCATCGGACGGCCGGCGGTGCAAGCGCTTGACGCCTATAAGGTGCGCGGGCGCTCAGAGTTGGCGCGTCGCGGCCGCGGCACACCGGCCATCTTTCTCAATGCGCGCGGTGGCCGGTTGTCGCGGCAAAGTGCGTGGCAGGTGCTGCAGGACGCCGCTGAGCGCGCCGGGATCACTGCCGGAGTGTCGCCGCACACCCTGCGGCATTCGTTTGCGACGCACCTGCTGGACGGCGGGGCCGATGTCCGTGTGGTTCAGGAGTTGCTGGGACACGCCTCGGTGACTACGACGCAGATCTACACGATGGTCACCGTGCACGCGCTGCGCGAAGTCTGGGCCGAGGCCCATCCGCGGGCGCACTGAGCGTGCGACATCTAGCCACCGAGGTAATCCGATTCCAGCACCAGATCGGTGATCATCGTCTGGTACTCCAGGTGCGCCTTGTGCTCGGTGGTGCTCCATTGCTTGCCCTGTTGCTGACGCATGTATTCGCGGTACTTTGGCGCGCCCGGCACCTTGACGTTGTCGGCGACCACGATCGACCCGGGATGCAGCCAGCCCCGGTCGAGGATGCTCTGCAGGTCCGCGAGGTAAGCGTCCTTGTCGTGGTCGAGGAACACGAAGTCGAGTGCGCCGGCGGTGAAGCCATGCTCGCCGGCCAGCGCATCGAGCGTGTGCCCGCCGTCGCCGATGGTGCCGACCACGCACGTGACCCGGTCGGCGACGCCGGCATGCGCCCAGATCTGGCGGGCGTTGGCAGCGTTAGCCTCGGCAAGCTCGACGGAGTACACCTTGGCGGCGGGGGCGGCCCTGGCGATGCGCAGCGCGCCATAGCCGCAATAGGTGCCCAGCTCGAGCGCCAGCTTCGGATCGGCGCGCCGGACCGCGGCGTCGAGCAGCGCGCCTTTCTCGTCTCCGACGTTGATCAGCATCGACTTCTCGTATGCGAATCGATCGGTGGTTGCCAAGACGTCGTCGATGTCACCCGCGCGCGCGTGCTTGAGCACGTATTCGACTGCGGCAGCTTCACGTCCGTCGCCGACCTGGCCCGTCGTGTTGATGTTGCCGACCCGGGTCGCTAGCCGCCACACCGACCATCGCAGCAGGGGAATGCGCTGCTTCAGACTCATAGACGCCAGACTATCGCTGCGCCGGCGCGGGCTGGGTAGCGGGAAATCGGGGCGATGGAAACACCCCACGCAAATTCGCTGGTTACGTTGTCGCGGGTCTCCCAGCACGGGCGGCTTTACCCGTTAGACTCTCCTGCGATGTCCGCCATTTCCCGAACCCCGCGCATGCCGGTCGGTCTGCGCGCATTCGCGGCCGGAAATGACTGACGACGCCGACAGCGGCACCGGAGTCGGCTTGACTGGACGTCCGCCGCGGGCGATCCCGGAACCCAAGCCGCGCACGTCGCACGGACCAGCCAAGGTCGTCGCGATGTGCAATCAAAAAGGTGGCGTCGGCAAAACCACGTCGACGATCAATCTGGGCGCCGCACTGGCTGAATGCGGCCGCCGCGTGCTGCTGGTCGACCTGGACCCGCAGGGGGCGCTGTCCGCCGGCCTCGGTGTGCCGCACTACGAGCTGGAACACACCGTGCACGACCTGCTGATCGAACCGCGGGTGTCGATCGACGACGTGCTGTTGAACACCCGCGTCAAGCACATGGACCTGGTGCCCAGCAATATCGATCTGTCAGCCGCGGAGATCCAGCTGGTCAATGAGGTAGGCCGCGAGCAGACCCTGGCCCGCGCCTTGCATCCGGTGCTGGACCGCTACGACTACGTGCTGATCGACTGCCAGCCGTCGCTGGGTCTGCTCACCGTCAACGGCCTGGCCGGCTCCGACGGGGTCATCATCCCGACCGAGTGCGAGTACTTCTCGCTGCGCGGCTTGGCGCTGCTCACCGACACGGTCGAAAAGGTGCGCGACCGGCTCAACCCGAAGCTTGAGATCAGTGGCATCCTGATCACCCGTTACGATCCGCGAACTGTGAACTCCCGCGAGGTCATGGCTCGTGTTCTGGAACGTTTCGGCGACTTGGTGTTCGACACCGTCATCACCCGTACTGTGCGCTTCCCGGAGACCACCGTCGCCGGCGAGCCGATCACCACGTGGGCACCGAGGTCGGGCGGCGCGGCCGCCTACCGATCGTTGGCTCGCGAAGTGATCGACCGGTTCGGCGCGTGACCGGCGGAGTGAGCTGCGAGGCATCCCCCCAGAACGGCTTCCAGGTCAAGCTGACCAATTTCGAGGGGCCGTTCGACCTGTTGCTGCAGCTGATTTTTGCCCACCGCCTCGACGTCACCGAAGTGGCGCTGCATCAGGTCACCGACGAATTCATCGCCTACACCCGCGCGATCGGTCCGGCGCTGGAGCTCGAGGAGACCACCGCGTTTTTGGTGGTCGCCGCGACACTGCTCGATCTCAAGGCGGCCCGGCTGCTGCCGTCGGGGCAGGTCGACGACGCCGAGGACCTGGCGCTGCTGGAGGTCCGCGACCTGCTGTTTGCCCGGCTGCTGCAGTACCGGGCGTTCAAACACGTCGCGCAGATGTTCGCCGAGCTGGAGGCGGCGGCGCTGCGCAGCTATCCACGCGCGGTGTCGCTGGAGGACCGGTACGAAGACCTGCTGCCGGAGGTGATGCTGGGCGTCGACGCCGAGCGATTCGCCCAGATCGCCGCGATCGCGTTCACGCCCCGGCCGGTGCCGACTGTGGCCACCGAACATCTGCACGAGCTGATGGTGTCGGTACCCGAACAGGCCAAGCAGCTGCTGTCGCTGCTGGAAAAGCGTGGGATCGGGCAGTGGGCATCGTTCTCTGACCTGATTGCCGACTGCCGCGCGTCTATCGAGATCGTCGGCCGCTTCCTGGCTCTCCTCGAGCTGTATCGGTCTCGGGCGGTAGCATTCGACCAGTCAGAACCGCTTGGTGTGCTCCAGGTTTCGTGGACCGGAGAACAGCCGACCAACGAAGCGATGCTGCGGGCGGAGGAGCTCGAAGCTCAAGAATTGCGAGACCGATACTCATGATTGATCGCGCCGGCGACGATGCGGAGCGGAGCGACGAAGCGCCCATACCGGACTTGGACATCGACACTCCCGATCCGAACCTGGGCATCCGCGCCGACGACGATGCAGAGCGCAGCGATGAGGAGGAGCGGCGCTTATTCGACGTCGCGACAGCGCCCGAACTCGAGGACGACGAGCTGGGCGCGGTGCTCGAGGCACTGCTGCTGGTCGTCGACACTCCGGTGACGGTCGAGGCGCTGGCCGCGGCGACCGAGCAACCGGCCTATCGGGTCGCCGCCAAGCTGCGAGTGATGGCGGAGGCCCTCACCGAACGCGACAGCGGCATCGACCTGCGCGAGGCCGGCGGCGGTTGGCGGATGTACACCCGCGCCCAGTTCGCGCCCTACGTCGAGCGGCTACTGCTGGACGGGTCGCGCTCGAAGCTCACCCGAGCGGCTCTGGAGACGTTAGCCGTAGTGGCCTATCGCCAGCCGGTGACGCGTGCGCGGGTGAGCGCGGTCCGAGGAGTCAACGTCGACGCGGTCATGCGCACGCTGCTGGCGCGGGGGCTGATCACCGAGGCGGGCACCGACCCCGACACCGGCGCGGTCACGTTCGCCACCACCGAGCTGTTCCTGGAACGGCTGGGGTTGTCGTCGCTGACTGACCTTCCCGATATCGCGCCGCTGCTGCCCGATGTCGACATGATCGACGACCTGAGCGAATCCTTGGATGCTGAGCCACGTTTCGTCAAACTGTCGGGTGGCCCGGCGTCCGACGACCAGCCGTTGTCGTTCGACGTGGACCAGGAATGATCGATGAGACCGGCGAACCCCAGGGGGTGCGCCTACAGAAAGTCTTGTCGCAGGCCGGAATTGCGTCCCGGCGGCTGGCCGAGAAGATGATCATCGACGGACGCGTCGAGGTCGACGGGCAGCTGGTGACCGAGCTGGGCACCCGCGTCGATCCCGATGCGTCGGTGATCCGCGTCGACGGGGCGCGGGTGGTCCTGGACGATTCGCTGGTGTATTTGGCGTTGAACAAACCGCGGGGCGTGCATTCGACGATGTCGGACGACCGTGGCCGGCCATGCATCGGCGACCTGGTCGAGCACCGGGTTCGAGGGAACAAGAAGCTGTTTCACGTCGGACGGCTGGATGCCGACACCGAGGGACTTATCCTGTTGACCAACGACGGCGAACTCGCGCATCGCCTGATGCATCCCTCTTACGAAGTGCCCAAGACGTATGTGGCGACGGTCGACGGGTCGGTGCCGCGCGGGCTCGGCAAGAAGCTGCGAGCCGGCATCGAGTTGGAGGACGGGCCCGCGGCGGTCGATGATTTCGCCGTGGTGGACGCCATCCCCGGTAAGACACTGGTTCGAGTCACGCTGCATGAGGGACGCAAACGCATTGTGCGACGGCTGTTCAAGGCCGCCGGATTCCCGGTGCAGGCCTTGGTCCGAACCGACATCGGCACGGTGGCGCTGGGGGAGCAGCGCCCGGGCAGCATCCGGGCATTGCGCCGCAACGAGATCGGCGACCTCTACAAAGCGGTTGGGTTGTGAACGAAGTCGCAGACATCACCGTCGCCGTCGACGGTCCGGCGGGCACCGGAAAGTCCTCGGTATCAAGAGGATTGGCGCGCGCACTGCGGGCTCGCTATTTGGATACCGGTGCCATGTATCGCATCGTGACGCTGGCGGTGCTGCGGGCCGGGCTCGACCCGGCCGACCAGGCGGCGGTCGGAGCCGCCGCGGCGGGCGTCAAGTTATCGGTCGGCTTCGACCCCGATGAAGACAGTTCTTACCTTGACGGAGAGGATGTTTCGTCGGAGATCCGCGGTGACGAGGTCACTCGGGCAGTGTCAGCGGTGTCGTCGGTTCCCGCTGTACGAACCAGGCTTGTCGAATTGCAGCGCACGCTGGCTGAAGGCCCGGGCAACGTCGTGGTGGAAGGCCGTGATATCGGGACCGTCGTGCTGCCCGAGGCCGACGTCAAGATCTTCCTGACGGCGTCGGCCGAGATGCGGGCGCGGCGTCGCAATGATCAGAATGTCGCCGCCGGGTTGCCCGATGACTACGAGGTTGTGCTCGCCGATGTGCGCCGCCGCGATCACCTGGACTCGACGCGAGCGGTGTCGCCGCTACGGGCCGCTTCCGACGCGGTGGTTGTGGACACCAGCGCGATGACCGAACCCGAGGCGATCGCTCACCTGCTGCAGCTGGTGAGGCAGCAAAGCGAGGCGGTCAGGTGAGCCGCGCCGACGACGATGATGCCGGCGACGCCGGGATTGAGGAGCGGTGCATATGAGTCAAGACGGCACCTGGGTCGACGAAAGCGACT
>DASQSQ010000411.1:0-4707 GCA_035642315.1 Mycobacterium sp. | reverse complement strand
GGATCGGCCTGCTGGGCACGACCGTGCTGGTGCTCATTGTCGCTGTGGGCCAAAGCTTTACCAGCGCCCCGATGCTGTTCGCCACGCCGAGTTACTTCGGGCAGTTCACCGACACCGGGCAGCTGAACAAAGGTGACAAGGTACGCATCACCGGCGTGGAAGTCGGCAAGGTCGAGGGACTCGAGATCGACGGCGACCACGTCGTAATCAAGTTCTCCCTTGGCAGCAACACCATCGGCACCGAGAGCCGGTTGGCGATCAAGACCGACACCGTGCTGGGTAAGAAGGTGCTCGAGATCGAGCCGCGGGGCACCAACACGTTGCGTCCGAATGGTGTGCTGCCGCTGGGGCAAAGCACCACCCCCTATCAGATTTACGACGCGGCCTTCGACGTCACCAAGGCCGCCGCCGGGTGGAACACCGACACGGTCAAACAGTCGCTGAATGTGTTGTCGCAGACCATCAATCAGACCTACCCGCACCTGAGCGCCACGCTCGACGGTTTGGCCAAGTTCTCCGACACCATCGGCAAACGCGACGATGCGGTCAAACATCTACTGGCGCAGGCCAACAAGGTGGCCAGTGTGCTGGGTGATCGCAGCCAACAGATCGATCGGCTGCTGGTCAACTCCAAGACGCTGCTGGCCGCGTTCAACCAGCGCAGCCAGGCCATCGACGCCCTGCTGGCGAACATCTCCGCGGTATCGACCCAGCTGCGGGGACTCATCACCGACAACCCCAACCTGAATCACGTGCTCGAGCAGCTGCGCACCGTGAGCGATCTGCTGGTGGCGCGCAAGGACGATCTGGCTCAATCGCTCGCAATTGCGGCCAAATTCACGGCGGGCCTCAACGAGGCCATCGCGTCGGGGCCGTACTTCAAAGTGCAGCTGGCCAACCTGCTGCCGTACTGGATCTTGCAGCCGTGGGTGGACGCCGCGTTCAAGAAGCGCGGGATCGACCCGGAGGACTTCTGGCGTAGCGCTGGGCTGCCGGCGTTCCGCTTCCCCGACCCCAACGGCACCCGGTTCCCCAACGGTGCGCCGCCGCCCGCACCGCCGGTGTTGGAAGGCACGCCGGATCATCCGGGACCGGCTGTGGCGCCCGGATCGCCGTGCTCCTACGCGCCGTCGCCGGAGTTGCTGCCGCGGCCGGGCAACCCGATGCCCTGTGCGGGCGTCGACCAGAACGCTGGTCCCTTCGGGCCGAACGGCCCCTACCCGGTATTGCCCGACGTCGCATCGTCGCCGCCGAACCCCAACGGACTGCCCCCGACACCGGGCATTCCGATCGCGGGCCCGCCTGGCCTTGCCCCGCCGGACCTGCCGGGCAGACCGGTGCCGATAGCGCCGGGTCCGCCCGGAGCGCGCACCGAGCCGCTGGGACCGTTACCCGGCCCTGCTCCGGCGAATCCCGCCGCGGCACCACCACCAGCACCGATGCCGCCAGGCCCCCCGGCGCCCCCGGGACCCGGCAATAACCTGCCGGCTCCATTCATCAACCCCGGTGGATCGGGAGGCAGCGGCGTGACGGGAGGTAGCCAAAATTGAACGGCACCTTCACTTTTCGAAAAAGCATCCGCAAGCCTCGAGCACGGGTGATCATTGCATCGCTCGCGGTGGTGTTTGCCCTGCTGGCCGGGTTCGTCGGGTTGCGGCTCTACCAGAAGTTGGCCAACAACACCGTGGTGGCCTATTTCCCGGCAGCTAATGCGCTGTATTCCGGGGACCGGGTCCAGATCATGGGCATTCGGGTGGGTTCAGTCGACAAGATCGAGCCGGCCGGCGACAAGATGAAGGTCACCTTCCACTACGCCAACAAACACAAAGTCCCCGCCAATGCATCCGCGGTGATCGTGAATCCAACTCTGGTGGCATCGCGGAGCATTCAGTTGGAGCCGCCCTACAAAGGTGGTCCGGTACTTGCCGACAACGCGGTGATTCCGGAAGAGCGCACCCAGGTGCCCACCGAGTGGGACCAACTGCGCGACAGCGTCGCCAACGTCATCACCAAACTGGGGCCCACCAAGGAGCAGCCCAAGGGGCCCTTCGGGGACATCATTGAGTCCTACGCCAACGGGCTGGCCGGCAAGGGCAAGCAAATCAACACCACGCTCAACAGCCTGTCGCGGGCGTTGACCGCGCTGAACGAGGGCCGCGGCGACTTCTTCGCGGTGGTGC
This sequence comes from Mycobacterium sp., assembly GCA_035642315.1. GTDB lineage: Bacteria > Actinomycetota > Actinomycetes > Mycobacteriales > Mycobacteriaceae > Mycobacterium. Next base: position 2,527 of record DASQSQ010000411.1, on the reverse strand, counting down.
GCAGTTTGGCGTTGTTCGTCAACGCCCTGCACCAAGACGACCAGCAATTCGTCGCGTTAAACAAAAACCTGGCCCAGTTCACCAACAGCTTGACCCGCTCAGACCAGGGTCTTGCCAATGCGACGCAGCAGTTCGACAGCCTGCTCTCCACACTTCGTCCGTTCTTGGCCAAGAACCGCGAACCTTTCGCCCACGACGTCAACAACCTGGCCAACGTGACCAACACGCTGCTCCAACCGGATCCGTTGAACGGCTTGGAGAGCGTGCTGCACGTGCTGCCTAACCTGTGGGGAAACCTTGCCCAGATTTACTATCCGGCGCACGGCGCCGTCGTCGGCAGCCCGGCAATCGGGAACTTCGCGAACCCGATGGAGTTCATATGCAGCTCGATTCAGGCCGGCAGTCGGCTGGGGTATCAGGAGTCCGCCGAACTGTGTGCGCAGTATCTGGCGCCGATTTTGGATGCGATCAAGTTCAACTACTTGCCGTTCGGGCTCAATCTGTTTAGCACCGCCGCGATACTTCCCAAAGAGGTCGCCTACTCTGAGCCGCGGCTGCAGCCGCCAAACGGCTACAAGGACACCACCGTTCCCGGGATTTGGGTACCCGACACGCCGTTGTCGCACCGCAACACTCAACCGGGCTGGGTTGTCGCCCCGGGTATGCAAGGGGCTCAGGTGGGGCCGATTACCGGGCGGCTCATGACGGCGGAGTCGCTGGCTGAACTCATGGGCGGGCCGGACATCGCGCCTCCGCAATCGGGGCTGCAGACGCCACCGGGACCGCCCAATGCGTACAACGAGTACCCGGTGTTGCCGCCTATCGGCCTGCGGGCCCCGCAGGTGCCGATCCCGCCGCCACCACCTGGGCCGGGCGTTGTCCCGGGCCCAGTGGCACCGACGCCTGCGCCCGCGGCGCCGGCTGGACCGCCGCTGCCCGCTGAGGCGGCCGTGTCGACAGGACCGGGATCGTGAGGCGCGCAAGAGCGTTCGGCGCTCGCATCCGATATCGGGCCGGACAGGGGCTGGCTCTACTGCTGGCTGCCGTCGCGCTGACGTCGTGCGCGAACTGGCACGGAATCGCGAATGTGCCGATGCCCGGCGGCCCGGGCACCGGGGCCGGCTCCTACACCGTCTATGTACAGATGCCAGACACGTTGGCGCTCAACGACAACAGCCGGGTGCGGGTGGCCGACGTCTTTGTCGGCACGGTCCGCGCCGTCAGCGTGAAGAACTGGGTGCCCACGCTGACGTTGGGTCTCAACAAGAGCGTCAAGTTACCCAAGAACGCCACCGCCAAGATCGGGCAGACAAGCCTGCTGGGTTCCCAGCATGTCGAGCTGGCCGCGCCAGCCGACCCGTCGCCGGAGCTGCTGAAGAACGGCGACACCATCCCATTGAAGAATTCATCCGCCTATCCCAGTGTCGAGCAAACCCTGGCCAGCCTCGCCCTGATACTGCGCGGCGGCGGGATCCCCAACCTCGAAATGCTCCAGAACGAGTTCTACAACATCGTCAACGGGCGCGCCGACCAGATCCGTGCGCTCCTGGGGAAGCTGGACACCTTCACCAACCAGCTCAACCAGCAACGTGATGACATCACCCATGCCATCGATTCCACCAACGGGCTGCTTGCGTACGTGGGCGGCCGCGCCGACGTTCTGGATCGGGTGCTCACCGAATTCCCGCCACTGATCAAGCATTTCGCCGATAAACAAGAGCTCTTGATCAACGCGGTTGACGCGGTGGGCCGGCTCAGCCACGAAGCAGACCAATATCTGTCCGCTTCGCGCGGCAACCTCCATATCGACCTGCAGTCGCTGCAGTGCCCGTTGAAGGAACTCGGCCGCGCCGCGCCGGATCTACTCGGTGCGCTGAAGTATCTCTTCACCCAGCCCTTCGACATCGACGCGGTGCCAAAATCGTTCCGGGGCGACTACTTTAACCTCTCGCTGACGCTCGACCTGACCCTCAGCGCCATCGACAACGCGTCCCTCACCGGGACCGGATTCTCGGGGATGCTCCGCGCGCTGGAGCAATCGTATGGCCGCGACCCCGCAACGATGATCCCCGACGTCCGGTACACGCCAAACCCGAACGACGTCCCCGGTGGCCCACTGGTCGAAAGGGCGGACCGGCAATGCTGACCCGCTTGGTTTGGCGCCAGCTGATCACATTCGGCATCATTACTCTGATCACGGCAATTGCGTTGGGCTGGTATTACTTACGGGTTCCCACCGCTATAGGGATCGGCCAGTACACGCTGAAGGCGGACCTGCCCACGTCGGGCGGCTTGTACAAGACGGCCAACGTGACCTATCGCGGTGAAACCATTGGCAAGGTCACCGCAGTCGAGCCCACCGAGACCGGTGTGCAGGCGACCATGAGTATCGGCGACCGGTACAAGATCCCGGTCGATGCGTCGGCGAATGTGCATTCGGTGTCGGCAGTCGGCGAGCAGTATCTGGACCTGGTGTCGACGGGCAACCCGGCCAAATATCTCTCGCCGGGACAGACCATCACCAAGG
>DASQSQ010000410.1:0-3132 GCA_035642315.1 Mycobacterium sp. | reverse complement strand
CGGCGAACGCCGCACGCCGCGAACGACGCTCGCCCACAGTCCGGCGCGGTAATCGCCGGGCTGTCTGCCACTTCGGATCAGATTTCACCGCACGGCTGCGGCCGATGAATTCACCGAGCACCGCGCTATACACCCGCGTGGCGGTGAAAAACCGTGTCCGAATATTTCGACACTGCACGGGATTCGGGCGTAACGGCCAGGACCGCACATGGACGGGCGCGCCTTTCGGGCGCTTTCGGGCATGCGGCTTAAGCTCACCCGATCGCACCGCCGCAACCGGCGGCACCAGTGCGATGCCGTAGGCGTTACTCGTCTCCACGCCCTAACCGTAGGGTGGACCACCGACAACCCGACCTAACGCCGCGAGGGGCGTCAGCCGTTGAGTGCCGGCTCCGCAGCCGGCAGCGCGGCCTCCGGCAGTCGACGGCGCGCAGCGCGTGAGCGAGCGAGCCCCACGGCTGCCGCCGCGCCCAGCAGGCCGACGGCGCCCCCGATCACCGTCGTCCACTCGCCGTGCGCCAACATCAAGAATCCAAAGCTGCCACCCACCGCCAGCAATGCGTACCGCACCGGGGTCCAATGGGCCGGGCCCGCCAGCCGGGTGGAGACCAGCAGGCCCAGCGCCAATGCGATGGAGTGCCCGACGTCGGTGAAATCGTCGCTCAGCACCACGGCGGCGATGCCGACCGGGACCCACCAACCGAGCCAGGCCGGCTTCCACCGGCGAGGGACGGCCGCGGTGAGTGCGCCCAGCACCGCCACGGCGCCGTAGCTCACGCCGACGTCACTGGCATGAGAGATCGATAGCGGCAAGTAGTGGAATTCGATTGCGGCAGTCAGCCCGCTGGCCACGAGCAGCGTCGTACCGACGTGGCCGGCCACGAAGACCAAAGCCAATCGACCACTGCGCCAAATCAGCTCGGCGAGGGCGAGCAGACAAACTAGGCAGGGTAACCAGAACCAGATCGGGCCCGCATCGGTGACGAACGCGCTTCCGAACAGGGTCCCCAGGTGCCCGTGGGCCAGGTTGTGCAGGTTGGTGCTGGCCAACGCAATGACGTGCGCGCGCACTCGTGGGCCGAGAACCACGAGCGCGGCGCTGACGGTCACCAAAGCAAGCGCGTAGCCCAGCGTGATGCGGACGCGCGCCAACCGCGACAAGATGCCGAATTTCATCGCCATCTACTATGCCTGCGGACGTTCGTCATCCGCACTTTCTAAACCTGACAAATCCCTTACAGTTTCCGCGGCGGCCTTCAGTCGATAAATGGCCAGGTCGGCTGGCAATCCGGGGGTTTTACCTGCGAAAACCGGTCGATGCACCCGCTTGGCAGTGACCCCCAAGGCCTCCAAATCCGTCTGCGAAAGCTCGTCCAGTGTGGCGCCCGACACCATCACTCCTCCTCTGGTGGCCCGCTCCATGACCCGGGCGGCGACGTTGACATCCACCCCGAGCCAATCGGAGGCCAGGCGCTGCGGGCGTCCGGTGTGGACACCGACTCGCATCCGCGGTTTGAAGCCGTCGACCTCGACCGATCTCAATGCCTGCTTGGCGTTGAGCACCGCACTCACCGCAACGAGCGGGTGGGCGAACACCGCCATGATGCCGTCGCCCATCCGCTTGACGATGTGACCGCCGGCGTCCAGCAGTGGCGGCTCGACCGCCCGCGCGACGCGCCGCAGCAGCTTGAGGGTCGCGTCGTCACCGGCTTGCAGCGACCATGTCGAGAAGCCCACCAGATCGGTGAACACGAGCGTGACCTCGGGGTTTGCCGGACGTCGGGAGACCGCTTCGGTCAGCGCCTGCCACACCTGCAAGGCGCCGAGACCGACTTCGCGCGATGCGCCGCCGCGTTCGCCCAGCAGCCGGCCCGCGGCCCGCGCGGCGGCACGTGGTCCGCCGTCGCCCGCTGTGGACAGCGGATCGCCGAATTCCGGATCGCCTGGCAGCACACGGCGCGCTCGACGGACCAGGTCAATGACGGCCGGGTTCTGGTTTCGGCTGCGCAGCCACTCCGCTGCCCCCTGGAAGGACACCGAGGGCTGCTGTCGTGAACCAGGCGAATCCGGCGTGGTTGCCGTTTGCTCGGGCTCGCCGGACGCCGGATAGGGCCCGAGTTCCACACCGCTCAGCGTAGGTCGTGTCAGGACTGACCGGCAACGACCGCCGTCGTGGTGTACGCCACGGTCGCCGCGAAACCGCCTGATCACGCGGTTACGACGCAGCGGTCGAGAGTCGATAACGGCGTGTCGCGGCGCGCGCTGAAATCGTAGACAACGTACGTTGTCAACATTATCGTGAGACCCATCGCTCCTCAGCACCAGGAGGCCGGTGATGACCATGACACCGATGACGCCGCTGTCGACGACCACGTCGGCTCAGCCGACGACGGTCAAGCAGCGCGACAAGGCGCCGGCCCGGCACGATCCACTGGGCCCCGACTCGCTGACCTGGAAGTATTTCGGCGACCTACGCACCGGAATGATGGGCGTGTGGATCGGCGCGATCCAAAACATGTATCCCGAGTTGGGCGCCGGCGTCGAAGAGCATTCGATCCTGCTGCGCGAGCCGCTGCAACGGGTCGCCCGCTCGGTGTATCCGATCATGGGCGTCGTCTACGACGGCAGCCGGGCGGCTGATACCGGCGAGCAGATCAAGCAGTACCACCACACCATCAAGGGTGTCGACGCGACCGGTCGTCGCTACCACGCGCTGAACCCCGAGACGTTCTACTGGGCGCATGCGACGTTCTTCATGCTCGTGATCAAGGTGGCCGAGTACTTCTGTGGCGGGTTGACAGAAGCCGAGAAGCGCCAGCTGTTCGACGAGCATGTGCAGTGGTACCGGATGTACGGGATGAGCATGCGGCCGGTGCCGGAGTCGTGGAAGGACTTCCAGGAGTACTGGCAACGTGTCTGCCGCGACGAACTGGAGATCAATCAGGCCACCCTGGATATCTTCCAAATCCGTATTCCCAAGCCGAAATTCGTGCTGATGCCCACCCCGGTGTGGGACCAGCTGTTCAAGCCGCTGGTGGCGGGGCAACGCTGGATCGCGGCTGGGCTGTTCGAGCCGTCCGTTCGCGAAAAGGCAGGCATGCGTTGGACACCGGGTGACGAAGTGGTGCTGCG
>DASQSQ010000409.1:0-5840 GCA_035642315.1 Mycobacterium sp. | reverse complement strand
GATCGCGATGGCGAACAACCCCGATCAGTGGGAGCTGTTCAAGAAGGAGCGCCCGTCCACCACGGCCGACGAGATCATCCGTTGGGCCACTCCGGTATCGGCGTTCCAGCGCACCGCCAACGAGGACGTCGAGTTGGCCGGCGTGCAGATCAAGAAGGGCCAGCGGGTGGTGATGTCCTACCGGTCGGCCAACTTCGACGAAGAGGTCTTCGAGGACCCACACACCTTCAACATTCTGCGGGACCCGAATCCCCATGTCGGTTTCGGCGGCACCGGCGCCCACTACTGCATCGGCGCTAATCTGGCCCGGATGACGATCAACCTGATCTTCAACGCCGTGGCCGACCACATGCCGGACTTGAAGCCGCTCTCGGAGCCCGAGCGCCTGCGCTCGGGTTGGCTCAACGGCATCAAGCATTGGCAGGTCGACTACACCGGCGCCGGCCCGGTGACGTCCTGATGGACTTCACGCCGGACCCGGCGCAGCAGGCCGTCGCCGACGTGGTCACGTCGGTGCTGGACCGGGATATCAGCGCGGCGACGATGCGGGTCGCGAAGCGAGCCGAGGTGGGGGTACCTCCCGCTTGCGGGGGAGAGTCGGGCAAATCTGACCCGGGCTGGGAAGCGTTGGTAGCGGGCGGCGTTACTGCGCTGCCGGTGCCCGAGCGGCTTGGTGGCGACGGCGTCGGCCTGCCCGAGATCGCGACGGCGCTCACCGAGATCGGTCGCCACGGCTTGGTCGGCCCGGCGCTGGCCACCCTCGGGTTCGGCGCCGTGCCGCTGCTGGATTTGGCCTCCGACGAGCAACAGGATCGCTACCTCGGCGGACTGGCCAAAGGCTCGCTGCTCACTGCGGCGCTCAACGAACCCGGCGCGGCGCTGCCGGAGCGGCCGGCGACAACCTTTGTGCACAGTCGCCTGTCCGGCACCAAAGTCGGTGTCGAGTATGCCGAGAACGCCGAGTGGATGATCGTCACCGCCGACAGCGCCGTCGTCGTGGTTTCACCCAAGGCCGAGGGCGTGCACCTGTCAAAGACGCCCACATCCAACGGATCCGACGAATACGTCGTCACGTTCTCCGATGTCGCGGTGCCCGAACAGGACGTGTTGGTCAGTGCGACGACCCAGCGGGTGAACCAGTTGGTGCTGGCCGCGATCGGTGCCTACGTGGCCGGTCTGGTCGCCGGCGCCCTGCGGTTGACGGCCGACTATGTGGCGAACCGCCACCAGTTCGGTAAGCCACTGTCCACCTTCCAGACCGTCGCCGCGCAGCTCGCCGAGGTCTACATCGCTTCGCGGACCATCGATTTGGCGTCGACGTCGGTGATCTGGCGCCTCTCCGAGGGGCGCGACTCCGACGAGGACCTGGATGTGCTCGGCTACTGGATCACCTCGCAGGCGCCGCCGGTAATGCAGATCTGCCATCATCTGCACGGCGGCATGGGCATGGACGTCACCTATCCGATGCACCGGTACTACTCCACGATCAAAGACCTGACCAGGCTGCTGGGCGGGCCTTCTCATCGCCTCGATCTGGTGGGAGCGCAATGTTCATCGAATTGACACCGGAGCAGCGACAGCTGCAAGCCGAGCTACGCCAATACTTTTCGAATTTGATCTCGTCCGACGAGATGAAGGCGATGGAGCAGGACCGGCACAACGCCGCGTACCGCGCGGTGATTCGCCGGATGGGCCAGGACGGCAAGCTCGGCGTCGGGTGGCCAAAAGAGTTCGGCGGCCTGGGTTTCGGTCCCATCGAGCAGCAGATCTTTGTCAACGAGGCCCACCGCGCCGACGTGCCGTTGCCGGCGGTGACATTGCAGACGGTGGGCCCCACCCTGCAGGTGTTCGGCAGCGAAATGCAGAAGAAGAAGTTCCTGCCCGCGATTCTGGCCGGCGAGGTGCACTTCGCGATCGGCTACACCGAGCCGGAGGCCGGCACCGACCTGGCCTCGTTGCGGACCACCGCCGTGCGTCACGGCGACGAGTACATCGTCAACGGCCAGAAGATCTTCACCACCGGCGCGCATGACGCCGACTACATCTGGCTGGCGTGCCGCACCGACCCGGAAGCCGTGAAACACAAAGGTATTTCAATCCTGATTGTCGACACCAAGGATCCCGGGTATTCGTGGACACCGATCATCTTGTCCGACGGCGCCCACCACACCAACGCCACGTACTACAACGACGTGCGGGTGCCGGCCGACATGCTGGTCGGCGAGGAGAACGGTGGATGGCGGCTGATCACCACGCAGCTCAACAACGAGCGGGTGATGCTGGGCCCAGCGGGTCGCACCGCCGGCATCTACGACCGGTTGCACGACTGGGCGTCCAAGCCGGGCGGTGACGGTGTCACGCCGATCGATCACCAGGACGTCAAGCGGGCGCTCGGGGAGATCTACGCCATGTGGCGGATCAACGAACTGCTGAATTGGCAGGTCGCCGCCGCCGGCGAGGAGATCAACGTGGCCGATGCCGCGTCGACGAAAGTCTTTGGCACCGAGCGAATTCAGTACATCGGTCGGCTCGCCGAAGAGATCGTCGGCAAATACGGTAACCCCGCCGAGTCGGACACCGCCGAACTGCTCGACTGGCTGGACTCGCAAACCAAACGCAACCTCGTCATCACCTTCGGCGGCGGCGTCAACGAAGTGATGCGCGAGATGATCGCGGCCTCTGGCCTCAAGGTGCCGAGAGTTCCTCGATGACCGAAACAGCGGACAACATCGCGGAGATCAGAGAAACCGTCGCAGAGATCACCGCCACCGTCGTCGCCAAGCCGCGTGCCGGGCGGGATCCGGTGAACCAACCGACGATCAACAACTGGGTGGAAGCCCTCGGGGACACGAACCCGATCTACCGGGATGAAGCCGCGGCCCGCGCCGCGGGACACCCGGGAATTGTCGCCCCACCGGCGATGATTCAGGTGTGGACGATGTTCGGCCTGGGCGGGGACCGCCCGACCGACGACCCCATGGGCCCGATGATGAAGCTGTTCGACGACGCCGGCTATGTCGGCGTGGTCGCCACCAACTGCGAACAGACCTACCACCGGTATCTGCGGCCCGGCGAGCAGGTCAGCATCGCCTCCGAGATGCGCGACGTCGTCGGCCCCAAACAGACAGCGCTCGGTGAGGGCTGGTTCATCAACCAGCACATCACCTGGCGCGTCGGCGATGAGGATGTCGCCGAGATGGAGTGGCGCATCCTCAAATTCAAACCGCGCGAGTCGCAGAGCGCGGAGGCTGCTGTTCCCCAGGACCTGGACGCCGACGCCATGATGCGGCCGGCGGTGTCGCGGGACACCGCGTTCTTCTGGGAGGGCGTCAAGGCGCACGAGTTGCGGATCCAGCGGCTGCAGGACGGTAGCCTGCAGCACCCGCCGGTACCGGCGATTTGGCAGGACAAAGCGAAGCCCATCGACTACGCGGTAGCCGGCGGCACAGGCACGGTGTTCAGCTTCGTGGTGCACCACGCGCCGAAGGTGCCGGGTCGTACGCTGCCGTTCGTGATCGCGTTGGTGGAGCTCGACGAGGGCGTGCGCATGCTGGGGGAGTTGCGCAATGTTGACCACGGCGACGTGAAGATTGGAATGCCTGTTCGCGCAACCTATATCGATTTCCCGGCCGGCGACTCCGGGCCGGAGTGGAGTCTCTACGCCTGGGAGCCTGCATGAGCGCACCGGTCATCGAAGTCGGCACCAAGCTGCCCGAGCTGAAGCTGTACGGGGATCCCACTTTCATCATCTCGACGGCCTTGGCCACCAGGGACTTTCAGGACGTGCACCACGACCGCGATCTGGCGCAGGCCAAGGGGTCGAAGGACATCTTCGTCAACATCCTCACCGACACCGGGCTGGTGCAGCGGTATATCACCGACTGGGCCGGACCGTCGGCGTTGATCAAGTCGATCGGGCTGCGGCTCGGTGTGCCGTGGTACGCCTACGACACGGTGACCTTCTCCGGTGAGGTGACCGCGGTGGAGGATGGCCTGATCACGGTAAAGGTGGTGGGCAGCAACAGCCTTGGCGATCACGTCATCGCAACCACCACGCTCACGATCGGGGACGTCTGATGCTGTCTGGTAAGGCTGCCATCGTCGGCATTGGTGCCACCGACTTCTCCAAGGACTCCGGCCGCAGCGAGCTGCGACTGGCCGCTGAGGCGGTCCGCGATGCCCTCGACGACGCCGGCCTCACGCCCGCTGACGTCGATGGGCTGACCACGTTCACGATGGACACCAATAAGGAGATCGCCGTCGCGCGGGCCGCCGGCATCGGTGAGTTGAAGTTCTTCGCCCAGACCCACTACGGCGGCGGTGCTGCGTGCGGGACCGTCCAGCATGCCGCAATGGCGGTGGCGACAGGGGTGGCCGATGTCGTCGTGGCGTACCGGGCGTTCAACGAGCGGTCCGGCATGCGATTCGGCCAGGTGCAGACTCGGCTGGTGGGAGACGCGAGCGCCCAAGCCGATTCGACGTCGGCGGACAACTCCTTCTCGTATCCGCACGGGCTTTCAACGCCTGCGGCGCAGGTGGCGATGATCGCTCAGCGGTACATGCATTGGTCCGGCGCGACCAGTCGTGACTTCGGTGCCATCTCGGTGGCCGACCGCAGACATGCCGCGAAGAACCCCAAGGCGTACTTCTATGAGAAGCCGATAACCATTGAGGACCATCAGAATTCGCGGTGGATCGCGGAGCCGCTGCGTCTGCTGGATTGCTGCCAGGAAACCGACGGCGCGGTGGCGATCGTGGTGACTTCGGCTGAGCGGGCCAAGGACCTCAAGCACCGGCCGGCGATCATCGAGGCCGCGGCCCAGGGCTCGAGCCCCGACCAGTACACGATGGTCAGCTACTACCGAGACGAACTCGGCCTGCCCGAGATGGGACTGGTTGGTCAGCAGCTGTGGAAGCAGTCCGGGCTGTCGCCGACCGACATCCAGACCGCGGTGCTTTACGACCACTTCACCCCGTTCACCCTGATTCAGTTGGAGGAGTTGGGATTCTGCGGCAAGGGTGAGGCCAAGGACTTCATCGCCGACGGTGCCGTCGAGGTGGGCGGCCGGCTGCCGATCAACACCCACGGCGGGCAACTCGGCGAGGCGTACATTCACGGCATGAACGGCATTGCCGAGGGCGTGCGCCAACTACGGGGTACCTCGGTGAACCCGGTGCCCGACGTCGAGCATGTGCTGGTCACCGCCGGCACCGGTGTGCCGACCTCGGGCCTGATCCTGGGCTAGCTCAACTGGTGAACAATCCCCCGAGCGGTCCGATGATGCCGAGGAGGGGGTCGAGGACGTCCTGCTGAATGCCGGTCTCTACCAATAGGGTTTCGATGTCTTGGCCTATCGGTCCTTCCAGCTCATCGAACGCGGTGAACGGGTTGAAGTCGGCGTTGAGTTCGTTGACGACTTGGTCGTAGGGCACGCCGATGGTCTGTTCGGACCACGTTTCCGCCGAAGCGAACATGCTCTCGATTTGCGTGTAGTCCGGGAGTTGCGCGCCGAAGAGTTCGAGCGCGTTGTTGGCGCCTTGGACTACGGCGTTGGCGAATTCGAGGGTGAACGTGGCCGGGTCGATGGTCGGAATGAGCTCGGCCGGGGTCGGGTCCCCGAACGGAATGGACCGGTCGTAGCCCGCTTCGACGATCACCTGCAGTGCCGGCTGAAAGATGTTGAGCACCGATTCGGGCACGCCCAAACTGCGCAGCGGGTCCAGCAGCGGCAGCTCGGTGGTGGGGATGAAATAGAACGTCGTGTCGCCGTCGACCTGTTTGACGATTTCGGTCGACCCCAGCACATATTCGTCGGCGAAAGGCCCAGACAATGGCGCCG
>DASQSQ010000408.1:0-8230 GCA_035642315.1 Mycobacterium sp. | reverse complement strand
CTGAATTGCCTGCGCTGCAACGCATACCGCGTGGCGATGTCCAACGCCACCCGCGCCGCGTTGCCTGCACTGCCGCCCACGCAGATCCGCCCGCGAATGAGGGTGCCGATCATGGTGAAGAACCGGCGATTGGGGTTGTCGATCGGTGAGCTGTAGGTGCCATCAGCCGCCACGTCGCCGTACCTGTTCAGCAGGTTCACCCGCGGAACACGGACGTGGTCGAAAACGATGCGGCCGTTGTCGACGCCGGGCAACCCACCCTTGTACTGGCAGTCCGATGTGGTCACGCCGGGCAGGTCGTTGCCATCGGCGTCGCGGATCGGCACCAGCACGCAATGCACACCGTGGTTGACCTGCTCGCCGTCCTCGCCTGCGATGAGTTGGGCGAATACCGCTGCGATGGTGGCCGTTTCCGCGGCACCGCCGATGTAGTCCTTGCGCGCGGTGGGAGTCTCGGAGTGGATGACGAACTCCTCGGTGGCCGCGTCGTAGGTCGCCGTCGTCTCCAGGGCCTGGACGTCGCTGCCGTGTCCGGTTTCGGTCATCGCGAAGCAGCCACGCAGCTCGAGGTTGATGATTTTCTTTACGTATGCCTCGTGATGGCGTTCAGTGCCAAGATTCTCGACGGCACCGCCGAACAGGCCCCACTGGACGCCCGCTTTGACCATCAGGGACAGATCGGACATCGCGAGCATCTCGATCATCGTGATCGCCGCGCCGACGTTGCCGTTCCCGCCATGCTCTTTGCGGAAGCCGTCGTCGGCCGCGCCCGCCGCGGCCATGATGGACATCTGCTCGGCCACCTTGGTGCGGGCGATCACCGTGTTCGGTGTGTAGTGCGGACGGAAGATCTCGTCGGACAATCGGTCCCGCATCTGGTTCTTCACGTCGCGCCAACGGCCGTCGAGTGTGTTGCGCAGATGTTCGGCAGTGGTGGTCATACCCGACGGTAACCCGTCGCTCAGACCGCCGGGGTAAGCTCCGCCAGGTCGGGGGACACTTTGATGGCCCGGCGGTCAGATGAACACTCCGTTAACCCAAGGTGGCTATAGTCTGTCGCGCGGTCGCGGCCATGCGACCAAGGGAAGGTAGTCCATGGGCACCAATTCCCGCGCCTTCACCAAGCAGGGCGCGGTCGAGCTCGACGCGATCGCCGCAGCACTACAACCGAAATTCACTATCACCGCCGGACCGGAAATAGAGGTCTCGCACACCTGGCTGGACACCTTCGATTGGCGGCTGCACGAGGCGGGCATATCGCTTGAGTACCTCGACGACGGCCCGCTGATCATGCAGTTTCCCGACGGCAACCGGTTGCAAGGGCCTCGGGCGAAGAAATGGCCGGCGCTGCTGCACGACCTGCCCGCCGGGCGGCTGCGCGATGCACTGGAACCGATTGTTGCCCCGCGGGCATTGCTCTCGGTGGTCACCGTGCAGCGTGCCGTGCGGGAGAGCCGGGTGCTCAACCCCGATGAAAAAACTGTCGCCCGGCTGCTGACCGAAAGCTCCAATGACGGCACCAGCCGGCTACAGGTCCAGCCGTTGCGCGGCTACGAGGCAGACGGTGACCGGATCGCCCGCCTGATGGGCCGCGTCGATGGGCTCACCGCGTCGGCAACCACGCCGTACGACGACGCATTGACGCTTGCCACTCGCAGTCCCAACGATCAAGAGCAGAATCTCGCGGCGCCGCTGCAGCCGGAAACGCCCGCACCGGTGGCCGTCGCAAACATGCTCGCGCAGTTCGCCGCCGTCATCGACGACAACGTGGCGGGCACCATCGCCGCGATCGACATCGAATTCCTGCATGACCTACGGGTCGCGGTGCGGCGTACCCGGTCGATTCTCAAGCTTGCCGGTGATGTGCTGCCCGCGAATCTGGCCGAGCGGTTCCAGCCGGAGTTCAAGTGGCTCGGCGACCTGACCACGCCGGTGCGCGATCTGGATGTCTATCTGCTCGAGCTGGACAACATGGCCGCCGGGCTGGCGTCGGCCGATCCACACGACCTAGATCCATTTCGGTCTTTTCTGGTTCGGCATCGCGCAGCCGAACGCCGACGCCTGGTGCGCGGGCTACGGTCTCAGCGCTTCAAACAAGTGATAAGCGACTGGCGTACCGAGCTGGCCAAAGTGGCCACCGACAGCCACGGCGGGCCGGCGGCCACCTCGCTTGCCCGGCAGCGCATCGAGCGGGCGTTCCGGAACGTCGTGCGGCGCGGCAAACGCATTACCGCCGACTCGCCGAGCGAGCAGGTGCATGAATTGCGTAAGCGCTGCAAGGAATTACGTTATCTGCTCGAGGTATTCCGGCCACTGTTCGCGGACGCGCAGTATCGCCCGCTGATCAAAGAGCTCAAGGCGCTGCAGGACACGCTCGGCGATTTCCAGGATGGCGAAGTACAGCGTGAAGCGGTCCGAGAGTTTGCCGCGGTGATGATGGAACAGGGTGCCGCGCCGCCGGCAACCGTACTCGCGATGGGGGAGCTGGCCGCGCAACTCGACGTACATCAGCTGAATGCGCGCGGGGCGCTGGTGGGCGTGCTGCGGCCATTCCTGGCCAAAGAGAATCGTGCCCGAGTGAAGGCGCTGGTGCGCTGATGAAAATCTACGCGACGTACAACATCAAGGGCGGCGTCGGCAAGACGTCGGCCGCGGTCAACCTCGCGCATCTCGCCGCGCGCGGTGGATACAACGTGCTGCTATGGGATCTCGACCCGCAGGGTGCGGCCACCTACCTTTTCCGGGTGCGGGCCAAAGTCAAGGGCGGTAGTCGAGCGCTGGTGGACGGCACGCGATCGCTCGACGACGCGATCAAGGCCACGGACTTCGACGGGCTTGACTTGCTGCCGGCCGATTTCCGCTACCGCAATATGGATTTACAGCTTGACGACATGAGGCGGCCGACCCGCCGGATTCACCAGCTGCTGCGACCGTTCGAGGACGAATACGATGTGGTCTTCCTCGACTGCCCGCCGAGCATCTCGTTGTTGTCGGAGAACGTAATGCATGCGGTCGACACGCTTTTGGTGCCGATGATTCCGGCCACGCTATCGGTCCGCACATTCGATCAATTGTCCGGCTTCGTCAACAATTTCGACGGCCGCCAACCGCAAATTTGTGCGTTCTTCTCGATGGTGGACGGGCGCAAGACGCTCCATCGCGAGCTCATCGAGCAGTTGCCGACCGAGCGACGGGGAATCTTGCGCACGACCATCCCAGCCCTGTCGATCATCGAGCAGATGGCCGAGCAACGAGCGCCGGTAACGGCTTTCGCCCCGCACAGCGTTGCAGCCAAGTGCTACGAGTCGCTGTGGTATGAGGTGAACGGAGCGAACGGATAAGGCCGTGCCGGGATATCTAGCCGCTGCGACCATCGTGCTGTTGGTCGGCATGGTGCTGACCAGAGTTCTGCTGCTGCGCAGGACAGGAACGCGAGCAATGCATTTCGGCAGCATTGACAAGACAGACTTCTTCATCCCGCCGGTGGCGCTGTTCTATTTCTACACCATCTTTGCCGCCGCATTCGATTGGCCTCTCGTTGGCGGCACGAGGATCTTTGCGTCCCAAGCCGTGGCTTGGATCGGGATCGGATTGTGTTGTGGTGGCTTACTTGTCATGTTGGCGAGCCTGATCTCGTTCGGCAGAAGCTTTCGAGTTGGCATCGACGTCGACCGTCCCGACAAGTTGGTGACAAGCGGGGTGTTTGCTTTCAGCCGCAATCCCATTTACGTTGCGCTGTTCCTCGTTTTGGTGGGCCAGTTCCTGGTGTTTCCGAACTGGGTTCCTTTGGTCTACCTTTTCGCCGGCACCTGGCTATTCCACCGGCAAGTGTTGCGCGAGGAGGTGTTTATGCGACGGCAGTACGGCGACGAATACGCCGCGTATTGCCGACGTGTGAGACGTTATGTCTAACAACGGCATTGCGTTGGTTACCGTCGGCGGGCCGGCCGCCTCAACCACCAGCGCAGCGACCCGGTAGCCACCACACCCAAGCCAACCAGCATCCCCATATCGAACAGCCACCGGCCAGTCGAGTGCTTCCACGAGTCATCGGAGGTCGCCAGCAGATTGACGGCGTGCACGTCGACCGTGGAAGCCGATGCGGCGAAACCCCATCGGGACGGCACAAACCAAGCGACCTGCTCGAGGCCGAACCGACCGTCGATCGGAAACATCGCGCCGGCGAACACCACAGAGATGAACACGACCAGCACGGCGGTCAAAACGATCTGCTCGGAGTAGGTGGCCGGCGACGAGAGGGCCAGCGCGACCATCGCCGAGACGATGGTGGTGGCGGTCAATACGACGAGCAACTCGAAGGTGGCCCCGTATGCGCTATGGCCGAGCAGCACGGCGCCCTGAGTGGGCGCGCCTTTACCGACAACGGCAGCGATGGTCATGATTGCGGTCGCAACGATCGCGACCAGGCTGTAGACGATGATCTTGCCGGCCAGAAACGCCGTGGCCGACAAACCGTTGGCTTGCTCGCGCCGGAAAATGCGCCGCTCGCCGAAGAGGTCGCGCACGGCCAGCGCCGTGCCCATGACCACGGCGCCGACGGTGAGCACGGCAAGGATCTCGACGGCTTCATCGGGGCTGTTTCCGTAGGGGTTAGCCGGGCCGAGGCCGGCGTGTCCGGGCACCAGCAACGCGATCGCTCCGAACAGCACCGGCAGGATGGTCAGGAAGATGAAATACCGCTGATCGCCAACCAAGAGCCAGCCCTGTCGACGGGTAGCGATGACGATTTGCCGCCAAAGGTGCAGGCGCGCAGCCGGTTCAACCGGACCGCGCGGCGGCTCCGCTTCCGGCGGCGCCTCGGGCTGGCGCGCCAGATACTCGTCATGTGCCCCATACGGATCCGTGTTGACCCGGGCGAGAATCTCCGTCCAGTCGGTTGTGCCCAACTCGGCACCGATCTGCGCGGGCGGTCCGGCGAACGCCGGTGTGCCGGTTCCGGTGAGCAGCACCACCTGGTCGTAGATGTCGACGTCGGCTGGCGAGGTGGTTGCCACCACCACGACGCGTCCCTCGTCGGCGAGTCGCTTAAGCGTCGCCGTCATTTCGTGTTCGGCTGCCGCGTCGAGTCCGGCGGTCGGGTCGTCGAGCACAAGCAGTGATGGATTGGTCAGCAGTTCCATGGCCAGCGATGCGCGCTTGCGCTGATCGGCGGTGAGGTTGCCCACCTGGGCGGTCCGCAGCAGGCCCAACTTCATCTCGTCGAGCGCCGAGTTCACCCGCTCGCGGCGATGATCAACGGAAGTGCTTGGCGGCAAGCGCAATTCAGCCGCGTAGCCCAACGCCTGTTCGACGGTGAGCGCATGATGCAGCAGGTCGTAGCGCGGCACCACACCGATGTGTCGGCGCACGTGATCGGCCGCGACCTCGTGGCTGTCGAAGGTGACTGTGCCGACGCTCGGTTGCACCGCTCCGCCCAGCACGTCGACGAGAGCGGCGGCGCTGACCTCTGAAGGGCCGATGACCGCGGTCAGTGTCCCGGGCTCAGCGGTGAAGGACAGTTCCGCCAGCACCTGCTCGCCGTCGACGGTGAGCCGCACCTGACGTGCCTCCAGGTGACCGACCTTCAGCACAGGAGGCGGGGATGGTGCTTCCGGTGTTTGGGTCTCCGCCGCATCCGGCCGCGGCAGCGCGGTGGTGGGCGCGGCCTCGTGGGGCCGCGGTTCGGGGCGCTGCGGTCGCAGCTTTTGCATCGCGCCGGTCAGCGCCTCGATAAATGCTTTCCGCTTACGCGGAGCCGGAGGTAATGCCGGCGGCGGTCCCAGCTGAGGTTGCTGCGGTTGCGCTGGTGGCAGCCAGGCAGCGGTGGGCGGCGCTGGCGGCGGCGGTTGGGTCGGCCACGGAGGTCGGTCTGGCGGCGGGCGGAACTGATCTGGCGGCGGCCGGAACTGAGCGGTGGGCGGTGCCGGCAGTTCTGATCGCATCGTCGGGTCCCCGTAGTGCGGCGGCTTCGGCATGGCCGGCGCGGGCGGCGGCGGTTGTGGTCGTTTCGGCGGATCCGGCCGGAGTGGGGGTGGCGCCGGCGGCGGCCATCCTGGTTGGCCGGGTCCGCGATGTGTAGGAGCGCGCGGCGGCGGTGCGGGTCGCCTCCCCGGTGCAGGAGTGGGCCGCATCCCCGGGCGCGGCACACCTCTAGGTGGCAGCGGTGGCGGGGCGACAGGTGGCGGCGGTGGCGGTGCGCCGAGCTGAAATACCAGCCGGGCTCCGTGCTCTGGATCGCCGAGCGTGATCGCCCTGCCGTCATGGATGAACACCGTCGACATCCGCACCCCGTCGACGTACATGCCGCCTTCACCGCGGTCGACGGCTATCCACTGCCTGCCGTTGTGATGCAGCACCACATGGATGGGTGAGTTGATTGGAGAAATGGAAGCCCCCGCGCCGTCGACGCGGATATCGGCTCGGCTGTCGCGGCCGATCGTCACGTCCCGGCCGACGGGAAAGGTGTATCTGTTGGGTCCGAGCCAGACGATCACGGGGGCAGCGAATGCGCCCGTCGGCATAACATCCCCTTCCGCCCCTTTCCGCGCCCATCTTTGTTGGGTCGGGCAACGGTTGTCTATCCGCCATCATGCGCCGACAAACGCCGCAGGGACGTCGGCGCAGGCCATGCGGCTCCGCTACCAGGTACTAGCGAGATGCGCCCGGTCGCGGAGCCGGCGAGGCATCCTCGAGGACGCGGCGCAGTAGGGCCACGGCTTCCACCAACGTCCGGCGGTCGGCGGGCGCCAGCTTGGCGAGTTGCGGCTCGATCACCGCAGCCCGGTCGGCCCGCACCCGGTTGAGTGTGCGCATGCCCTCGGGTGTGATCCGAATGCGGACCGCGCGGGCATCGCAGGGGTCGATGGTGCGGGTGACCAGGCCGGCGTCTTCCAGTCGGCGCACCTGGGTCGTCATCGTCGGCTGTGAGCAGTGGTCCACGGCGGCCAGGTCACAGATCCGCGCGTCACCTTGGGCGTCGATGGTCGACAGTAACCGGGCCTGCGCGGCCGGCAACTGCATGTGGATGCGCTGGGTGGCATAGCGGTTGATGCGGGCGACCACGGCGAGCAGATCCGCGCCCAAACCGGCGCCGACCTCCCCGGTCGCGTCACGATCTGCGGTGGCGGATGAAGTCATCCACCCATAATTCCATAGCTGGCCTATACAGACTCTTAACCGGCAAATTTTGATGAGGCAAACTTGAGTGACCCGCCAAGCTTGCGCGGCGGGAACATCGCGGACAACTGGCAGAATTGGTGAAATGAGCGCGACGAGCCCTGCGACCAAGCCCCGAGGGGCTGGACCGCTGCAGCCCGGCGAACTCGCGCAGTCATCGGTCCTCGCGGCACTGTGCGCGGCGACCGCGATCATCTCGATCGTCGTCCCGTTCGCCGGCGCATTGTCGCTGCTGGGCACCGTTCCGATGGGCCTGCTGGCCTACCGCTATCGGATCCGCGTGGTGATCACCGCGACGGTCGCCGCCGCCGTGATCGCCTTTCTGATCGCCGGCCTCGGCGGCTTGATGACGGTGGTCCACAGCGCCTATATCGGCGGGTTGACCGGGGTCGTCAAACGCCACCGCCGCGGCACCGGCACGGTCCTTGTCGTCTCCTTTGTCGCCGGAGCGGTTTTCACCGCGGCGGCCGTCGCCGCGTTGGCGATACTGACACGGCTGCGGCACCTGATCTTCGACGCCATCACTGCCAACGTCGACGGGGCCGCGGCGGTCTTGAGAGGTATCGCGCGCTTCGCGACGGCGCATTCTTTCCCATACAGCGAGCACATCGGCGTCGGGCTGGACTGGTCCGCCGACCATCTCAAGTGGCTGCTCGCCGAGGCACTGCATTACTGGCCGTGGCTGATCCTCGCCAACGGCATCGTGTCGCTCATGGTCGTGTCTTTGATCGGTTGGTGGGCGCTGTCACGTGTGCTGGAACGGATGCGCGGTGTCCCCGATGTACACAAGCTGGACGCACCGATCGAGCACGCGCCGATCGCGCCGGTCCCTGTGCGGTTGGACCAGGTCCGTTTCCGTTACCCGCACACCGACCACGACGCGCTGCGCGCGCTCAGCATGGATGTCCACGCCGGCGAGCATCTGGCCATCACCGGGGCCAATGGCTCGGGCAAGACGACGCTGATGCTGGTGCTGGCAGGCCGGGAACCGACGTCCGGCATCGTCGAACGTCCCGGGGCGGTGGGGCTCGGCCGGCTGGGCGGCACCGCGGTG
>DASQSQ010000407.1:0-3997 GCA_035642315.1 Mycobacterium sp. | reverse complement strand
TCGGCACCGCGCTGGCGCTGGCCGACGTCGCCGACGAGTTGGGTTTGAGGGTTGCGCTGCTGGGCACACCGGCCGAGGAATTCGGCGGTGGAAAAGTGTTGCTGCTCAACGCCGGAGTCTTCGACGATGTGGCGGTGGCCGTGATGATGCATCCCGGGCCAATCGATATCGCGGCCGCGCGCTCGCTGACGCTTGCGGCGGTCCGGGCGGAGTACCGCGGGCGCGAAGCGCACGCGTCTGCCGCACCGTTTCTGGGTGTCAATGCCGCGGACGCGACCACCGTGGCGCAGGTGGCGATCGGGCTGCTGCGTCAACAGTTGGCGCCGGGGCAGCAGGTGCACGGCATCGTCTCCGCGGGCGGCCAGGTTGCCAACGTCATCCCGAGCCGGACCGAAATGCAGTACACGATGCGGGCGACCGAGGCGTGGTCACTAGCCGACCTGCAAGCCAAAGTAGGTGACTGTTTCTTGGCCGGCGCGGTGGCGACCGGCTGCGAGTACAGCGTCGAGCAGACCGAGCCGATGTATGACGCGCTCAAACCCGACCCGTGGTTGGCCGGTGCCGTCCGCGCCGAGATGACGCGGCTCGGGCGCACGCCCGTCGATGAGGAACTCGAGGCGGCGCTGCCGCTGGGCAGCACCGACATGGGCAACGTCACGCAACGTCTGCCGGGAATCCATCCGATGGTCGCTGTCGATGCCGGTGGCGCGTCGTTGCACCAGCCTGAGTTCACTGTCGCAGCCGTCGGTCCCAGCGCCGACCGGGCGGTTGTCGACGGGGCAATCATGTTGGCGCGCAGTATCGTTCGCCTCGCCGAATCAGGCGATGAACGCGACCGGGTGCTGGCGGCCCGTGACCAGCGGGCGGCATCATGAGCCTCTCGGGCATCGCCGAATCGTGGCTGGCGGAGCACTTCGACGACTTGGTCGCCTGGCGGCGGCACATCCACCGCTACCCGGAGTTGGGCCGCCAGGAATACGCCACCACGCAGTTCGTCGCCGAACGGTTGGCCGACGCGGGGCTCAACCCGAAGGTGTTGCCCGGCGGGACGGGGCTGACCTGCGATTTCGGTCCCGAACACGAACCGCGGATCGCGCTGCGGGCCGACATGGACGCGTTGCCGATGGCCGAGCGGACCTGTGCCCCGTATGAATCGACGATGCCCAACGCGGCGCATGCCTGCGGCCACGACGCGCACACGGCGATCCTGCTGGGCACCGCGCTGGCGTTGGCGGGGGTGCCGGAACTGCCGATCGGGCTGCGGCTGCTCTTCCAGCCCGCCGAAGAGCTGATGCCCGGCGGCGCGATTGACGCGATCGCCGCCGGCGCGCTGTCGGGAGTGAGCCGGATCTTCGCCTTGCACTGCGATCCCCGGCTGGAGGTCGGCAAGATCGCGGTGAAAGCGGGACCGATCACGTCGGCGGCCGACATGATCGAGATCACCCTGTATTCGCCGGGCGGACACACCTCGCGCCCACACCTGACCGCCGACCTGGTCTACGGGCTGGGCACACTGATCACCGGGCTGCCCGGTGTGCTGTCGCGCCGCATCGACCCGCGCAACAGCACGGTGATGGTGTGGGGAGCCGTCAATGCGGGGGTGGTCGCCAACGCGATACCGCAGACCGGTGTGCTGGCGGGCACCATCCGCACGGCCAGCCGGGAAACCTGGCTGGGCTTAGAAGACATCGTGCGTCAGGCGGTGACCGCGCTGCTGTCGCCGCTCGGTATCGAGCACACCCTGCAGTACAACCGCGGCGTCCCGCCGGTGGTCAACGAGGAAGTCTCGACGCGCATCATCGCCCACGCCATCGAGGCGGTCGGCCCGGATGCGCTCACCGATACGAGGCAGTCCGGCGGCGGCGAGGACTTCTCCTGGTATCTGGAGGAAGTACCGGGCGCGATGGCGCGACTGGGCGTCTGGTCGGGTCACGGTCCGCAGCTGGACCTGCATCAGCCGACGTTCGACCTCGACGAGCGCGCGCTGGCGATCGGGGTGCGGCTGATGGCGAACATCGTCGAGCAGTCCGCCGCGAGTTAGGTTCCCGGACCGATGTTGCGTGCCGGACGGGTACGCAGTTTGTGCACGTATTCGTCTGGCGCGCCGGCGATTTCCGCGGCGTCCGCCATCACGCCGATGTAGCGCGCCGACGGCAGACCACCTTCCCACGCGTCCACGACATACAGCCACGCCAGAACCGGATCGGTGGTCGTGTCGGACGACACTCGTTCGACCCGGCACCGGATCTTTTTGTGGATGCCGAGCTCGGACCCCTCCCACTGATCGAGGTTCGTCT
This sequence comes from Mycobacterium sp., assembly GCA_035642315.1. GTDB lineage: Bacteria > Actinomycetota > Actinomycetes > Mycobacteriales > Mycobacteriaceae > Mycobacterium. Next base: position 1,700 of record DASQSQ010000407.1, on the reverse strand, counting down.
CGTCCGCAGGCGTCATGTCGTAGAGGACGACGAACACCTTCGAGCCCGGATCCTCGACGACGGTGGCCAGCGCGCCCTCCCAGCCGATGTCCTCGCCCCCGAACGTCAGCCGCCAGCCGTGTAACCAGCCGGTTCCGGCCATCGGTGAGTGGGGTGCGCGCTGCTGCATCTGCTCGGGATGCATGTTCGACCCGTAGGCAGCGTAAAGCGGCACGGAGAAAGCTTAAACGCCTGCCGCCAGCGCGGCGGTGATCCGGCGGGTTGGGCTTTGCCGGGCTAGGTTTGATTGCCCGGCTTGCCCCCTAGCCGCTGCGCGGCTGGGGGTACCCCCACCTCCGCCGGCTGCGCGACGGCATCGTCGCCGGGCTAGGTTAGGACGCGTGGCGACCCGCATCGTGATCCTCGGCGGAGGACCGGCCGGTTATGAGGCGGCGCTGGTGGCGGCGGCGCGCGACGCCGAGGTCACCGTGATCGACTCCGACGGTCTCGGCGGCGCGGCAGTGCTGTTCGACTGCGTGCCGTCGAAGACGTTCATCGCCTCCACCGGCGTGCGCACCGAACTGCGGCGCGCGCCTCGGCTGGGCTTCGACATCGACATCGACGACGCCAAGATCTCGTTGCCGGAGATCAACCAGCGCGTCAAGACGCTGGCCGCCGCCCAGTCCGCCGACATCAATTCCGAACTGGTCAGTGCGGGTGTCAAGGTCGTGGCCGGTAGAGGTGAGCTGATCGACGCGGCCCCCGGTCTGGCCACCCACCGCATCCAAGCGACCGCCGCCGACGGCACGACGAGTAGCTACGACGCCGACGTCGTCTTGATCGCCACCGGCGCCAGCCCGCGGGAGTTGCCGGCGGCGCAGCCGGACGGCGAACGCATTCTGACCTGGCGCCAGTTGTACGACCTGGACACGCTGCCGGATCACTTGATCGTCGTGGGTTCCGGTGTCACCGGCGCCGAATTCGTCAACGCCTACACCGAATTGGGCGTTGATGTCACGGTGGTGGCTAGCCGCGACCGGGTGCTGCCCTACGAGGACGCCGACGCCGCCGCGGTGCTGGAGGAGTCGTTCGCCGAACGTGGTGTCCAGCTGGTCAAGAATGCCCGCGCGGAATCCGTCACCCGCACCGATTCCGGGGTGCTGGTCAAGTTGACCGACGGTCGCACCGTGGCGGGCAGCCATGCGCTGATGACGATCGGGTCCGTCCCGAACACCAGCGGCCTGGGCCTGGAGCGGGTGGGGATTGAGCTGGGACGCGGCAACTACCTGACCGTCGACCGGGTGTCGCGGACGTCGGTGCCCGGCATCTACGCCGCCGGCGACTGCACCGGCCTGCTGCTGCTGGCGTCCGTCGCCGCGATGCAGGGCCGGATCGCCATGTGGCACGCGCTGGGGAGGCCGTCAGCCCGATCCGGCTGCGCACGGTGGCCGCCGCGGTGTTCACCCGGCCCGAGATCGCCGCGGTCGGTATTCCGCAGTCGGCCATCGACAACGGGTCGGTGCTGGCCCGGACGATAAAACTGCCGTTGCAGACCAATGCGCGGGCCAAGATGTCGGGACTGCGCCAAGGCTTCGTCAAACTTTTCTGCCGGCAGTCCACCGGTGTGGTCATCGGCGGCGTGGTGGTGGCACCGATCGCCTCCGAGTTGATCCTGCCGATCGCGATGGCGGTACAGAACCGCATCACCGTCAACCAGCTGG
>DASQSQ010000406.1:0-2804 GCA_035642315.1 Mycobacterium sp. | reverse complement strand
TGCAGAGGCCGCCGAGCAGCTGTACGCGCTGGCGAAACGGTTCGACGTCGACGAGGTGATGGTGCATCCGGTCGCGTCGGCGCACCGCGGTACCGATCCCGCGACAGCTCCCGGTCGCGAGACCACCCTGGAGCTGCTTGCCAAGGAGCTGTTCTAACGGGCCGTTAGCGCGATCACCGGGATTGGTCGCGACGTCCGTTTCTGGTAGCCCTCGTAGCGGTTCGCGTTGTTCTTGTTGACGATTTGCCACAGCCGGGCGTAGTCCGGGTCGTCGGGCAGCACGGGTTTGGCCACCACGCCGAAACATTTTGGCCCGATGTTGATTTCGACGTTCGGGTTGGCTTTCAAGTTGTGGTACCAGCCCGGCGCCTTCGGGTCGCCACCCTTTGACGCCACGACCAGGTACGCGTCGCCATCTCGCGCATAGGTGAGAGTGTTGGTCCGCGCCTGGCCCGTCTTGGCGCCGACGGTGTGCAGCAGCAAGTTGACCGGCCCGAAGGGTATCCGGTGCCCGATCCGGCCGTTCGTGCGTTGATAAAGCTTGTCGTGCAGGCCCAGCAGTGGCGCGCCAATATGCAGTGCGGGCCACTGCGGTATGTCCATGTCAGCCTCGCGGCGTCAGCACCACGACCGGAATCGGTCGAGACGTCTTCTTTTGGTAAGCCGTGTACCGATCGCCGTTGTTCTTGTTGACGATCTGCCACAGCCGACCGTAGTCCGGGTCATCGGGCAGCACGGGTTTCGCCGTGACACCGAAACGCTTTGGCCCGACGTTGATTTCGACGTTCGGGTCGGCTTTCAAGTTGTGATACCACCCCGGCGCCTTTGGGTCGCCGCCCTTGGAGGCGACGATCAGGTAGTTACCGCCGTCGCGGGCATAGGTCAGCGAAGCGGTTCGGGCCTGGCCGGTCTTGGCCCCGACGGTGTGCAGCAGCAGGCTGGGAATGCCCAGCGTCCGATGTCCGATCCAGCCGTTTGTCTTCTGGTAAACGGCGTCGTGTACGCGCAATACGGCGGGCAGCAGATTTTGTTCAACGAAGGACGGAAAAGCCATTTCTCCAGTATTACCGCTCGGCGTCGATCCGCGCCAACGCCTCCCGCAGGAGCCGGCCGGTGGCTTCGCGGTCGGGGTCACGGCGCAGCAGCATCCCCTTGGCCACCGACAGCTTGTCGCCGTTGCGCCGAGGCAGCACGTGCAGGTGAATGTGGGACACCGATTGGAACGCGGCCGACCCGTCGTTGATACCGACATTGGTGGCGTCGGCCAACTCCGTCGCGCGTGCCGCCTTGGCGATCCGCTGTCCGATCGCCACCATGTCGGCCAGAGTCTCGGCGGGCGTATCGGTCAGATCGACCGTGTGCTTTTTCGGCATCACCAGCGTGTGGCCGCGGGTGAACGGGCGGATGTCCAGGATGGCGAGGTAGCCGTCATCCTCGTAGATGCGGATGGCCGGCGCCTCACCGGCGACGATCGCACAGAACACACACGACATGGGAGTCACGGTAGCGCCGCGGCGATCGCGTTGATCGCCCGGTCGAGGATTGCGCGGGTGGTGGCGAAGTTCAGCCGGGCGAAACCTGAGCCGACGGTGGCGCCGAACGGGATACCCGGGCTGACCGCCACCTTGGCCTTGGACAGCAGGTGCTCCGCGGGCTCGGTCGGCAGGTTCAGCGCCCGGAAATCCACCCACGACATATACGTGGCCTCGGGCGTATTTATCTTCACGCCCGGACTCAATTCGGGCAGCGTCTTAGCCAGGTGGTCGCGGTTGGCCTGCAGGTACCCGAGCAGCTCGTCGAGCCAATCGGCCCCGCGGTCGTAGGCGGCGATGTTGGCGCGAATACCGATGGTGGACACACCCATCTTGTGCAGCTTGTTGATGAATTCCCAGTCACGGGCGTCCTGTTCGTTGGACAGGATCACCTGTGCGCAGATCAGACCCGGCAGGTTCCATCCCTTGGACGCCGACATCAGGGTGATAACCGTATGCGCGGCCGTGTCCGATACCGAGGCGGCCGCGACGTGCGGGCGGCCGTAGACCAGCGGCCCGTGAATCTCGTCGGCGATGACGCGCGCGCCGTAGCGAGCGGCGACGTCCACGATCGCCCGTAGCTCGTCGGCGCGGTATGCGGTGCCCAGCGGGTTGTTCGGATTGCAGAGAATGAGCGATCCGGCCCCGCTTGCGAACGCGGCGTCGAGCGCATCCAGATCGAGCACATATCGACCCGAATCATCCTGCAGCATAGTGATTTCCGCCCGCTGGCGGCCGGTGATCTGCAAGACGTCGAAAAACGGCATGTACGCGGGAACGGGCAGCACGACCGGGCTTTCGGGTCTGGTCAGGAAGTTGATGACGACTTCCAGCCCCTTGAGGACGTCGGGAACAACGCGAATCCAGTCGGGCGCAACGGGCCAGCCGTAGCGGCGTCGGCACCAGTCGGCGGCCGCCCGCGCCAGGGTGTCTTCGCGGAACGCCGGATAGCCGAACTCCTCGTCGGCGACGCACGCGCGGATCCCGTCGACAACCGCCGGTGCGGTGGGGAAGTCCATCTCGGCGATCCACAGCGGCAGCACGTCGGGCCCGAAATGGTTCCACTTGATGGTCTTGCGTCCGCGCAGTTGTTGCTCGGTCAATTGATCGAACACGGTGCCTCCCATCCCAGTAGTGTGCCTCGACGTGGACTCTGACGATCTGGCCTTTGCGGGAGCCGCCGAACAGGCGCGGATGTTGGCCGAAGGCACGATCACCGCGCCCGCGCTGCTCGAGATCTACCTGTACCGCATCGCGCGGCTGGATCCGCAG
>DASQSQ010000405.1:0-3730 GCA_035642315.1 Mycobacterium sp. | reverse complement strand
TTGATCGCCAGAGCCACAAAGGCAGCGGTAGAGGTGGACCGGCTGGTGGGTTGACCAGCCTGTCACTTCATGCTGCTATGCACCCCGCGAACGCACAGCTGCCAACGCATTCCGAGTCGGCGTGTAGCGTAATGCGCCATGGCCCAGACTGTGCTCGTCACCGGGGCATTCGGCTTGGTCGGCTCCGCGACCGTGCGACAGCTGCGCGCCGACGGTCGCCGGGTCGTCGCCACCGACCTCGACATACCGGCCAACCGCAAGAAGGCAGCCGCCCTGCTGCCCGCCACCGACATCCGGTGGGTCGACCTCACCGATGCCGACGCGGTCACCGCGCTACTGCGCGACGTCTCACCCGCGGCGATCATCCACCTGGCCGCGATCATCCCGCCGGTGTGCTACGCCCGGCCGGGGTTGGCCCGCCGCGTCAACGTCGAGGCGACGGGCTTTCTGATCGACGCCGCGAAAACACTGCCGGTCCCGCCGAGATTCGTTCAAGCCTCGAGCGTCGCCGCCTACGGCGCCCGCAACCCGCACCGCATCAGCGACGTGCTCACCGCGGACACTCCACTGCGGCCATCCGACATCTACGGGGCCCACAAGGTGCAAGCCGAACAACTGGTGCGCGGTTCGGCCCTGGACTGGGTGGTGCTGCGGCTGGGCGGCGTGCTCACTTCCGAGCCCCGGTTCGACCTCGACCTGGACACCATCTACTTCGAGGCGTCGCTGCCCGTCGATGGGCGCATCCAGACCGTCGACGTGCGTGACGTGGCCCGCGCATTCGTCGCCGCCACCACCGCGCCGGTCATCGGCGAGACGTTGCTGATCGGCGGCGACGACTCGCACCGCCACGTCCAGGGCGATATCGCCCCGGCCAGCGCCGCCGCGATGGGCTTGGTCGGTGGAATACCTGCCGGACGCAAGGGCAACCCCGACAGCGACGCCGACTGGTTCGCCACCGACTGGATGGACACCACGCGCTCGACGGAAGTACTGAAATTCCAACGGGTTTCGTGGTCGCAAATGCTTGCCGAGCTGGCCGACCGGATGGGCTGGCGGCGTCATCCGGCGCGGCTGGCGGCTCCGCTGGCTCATGAGCTACTCAAACGTCGCTCGCCCTACTACCGCTACCCGGGCCGCTACGCCGACCCGTGGCGGGTGATCACCGCTAAATGGAATGACCCTCGACCCGATCAGGAGCCAGCATGAGTGATCGCACGGCTGTCGTTGTCGGCGGCGCGTCTGGCATCGGCCGTGCCGTCGCACATGCGCTGGCAGCAGACAACTGCCGGGTGACCGTCGCCGACCGCAACGCCGAAGGCGCGCGTACGGTCGCGGCCGAACTCGGCGAGCCGCACACCGCCGCGACGGTCGAGGTCACCGACGAGGCCTCGGTACGAGCGCTTTTCGAGCACGGCGGCGCGCTCGACGTGGTCGTCAACACCGCCGGTTACAGCGGCGTCGGGCTGATCACCGACCTGGCCGTAGAAGATTTCCGGTCGGTCATCGACGTCTGCCTCACCGGCGCCTTCCTGGTGATCAAGCACGCCGCGCCGCGGTTGCGCGACGGCGGGGCGCTGGTGTCGCTCAGCTCGCTCAACGGGCGTCAGCCCGCTGCGGCGATGAGTGCCTACTGCGCGGCCAAGGCCGGGCTGTCGATGCTGACCCAAGTCGCGGCGCTCGAGCTCGCCCCGCGCGGTATCCGGGTCAACGCCGTCGCCCCCGGATTCGTGCATACTCCGCTCACCGAGCCGGCCACCCAGATTCCGGGTGTGCTCGAGGAATACCTGGAGAACACTCCGCTGGGTCGCGCCGGCACCCCGGAGGACATCGCCGAGGCGGTGATGTTCCTGAGCAAGGCGCCGTGGCTGACTGGTGAGGTGCTCGACCTCAATGGCGGCGCACACATGAAGCGGTACCCCGATATCTTGGGTCACGTGATGAAGCTGGCGGCGCCGCAGTGAATTTCACCGGCAAGCAAGCACTCGTCACCGGCGCGGGTTCGGGCATCGGCGCGGCGCTGTGCCGGGCCCTGGTCGTGGCGGGCGCCGATGTCGTCTGCACCGATGTCGACGGCGCCGCAGCGGCCCGCACCGCCGAGAGCCTGCACGGTCCGGGAACCGCGACCGCGGCCACCCTCGACGTCACCGACCCGGCCGCGGTGGCGGCCGCCGTCGACGATGTAGTCGCCCGCGCCGGACGACTCGACCTGATGTTCAACAACGCCGGAATCGCGTGGGGCGGGGACACCGAACTGCTCACCCTGGACCAGTGGAACGCCATCATCGACGTCAACATCCGCGGCGTCGTGCACGGAGTGACCGCCGCCTACCCGGTGATGCTGCGACAGGGCCACGGTCACATCGTCAACACCGCGTCGATGGCCGGGCTGACCGCTGCCGGTCAGATCACCAGTTACGTGATGACCAAGCACGCGATCGTAGGGCTGTCGCTGGCGCTGCGCTCGGAAGCCGTTCCCCGGGGCGTGGGCGTGCTGGCGGTGTGCCCGGGCGCCGTCGAGACACCGATCCTGGACAAGGGCGCCATCGGCGACTTCGTCGGCCGCGACTATTACCTGCGCGGGCAGGGCATGAAGACCGCCTACAGTGCCGATCGGCTGGCCCACGACACGCTGAAGGCGATCAGCCGCAACAAAGCGCTGCTGGTGAAGCCAAAGCAGGCGTACGCTTCCTGGGTGTTCGCCCGGCTGGCACCCGGTCTGCTGCAGCGCATGTCGATCCGGTTCATCGCCGATCAGCGCAAGCGGCAGCGTGCGAAAAACGCTGTCTAGTAACGAGTTCCAATGAACACCGAATTCACGCTCGGCCAGAAACGTGCTCTCGCGGTCTGGACGCTGGTCAGCCTGCTGTTCGCGGCATATTTCCTGCGCAACTACTTTGTCCTGATCGTGGTCGCAGCGGTCGGGGCGTATTTGTTTACGCCCCTTTTCAATTGGTTCGATCGCCGGCTGAAGACCGGCTTGGCGGCCACCTGCACGCTGCTGGCGGCGCTGGCGGCCGTCATCGTGCCAGTCGGCCTGCTGGTGGTGCTGGCGATCGTGCAGATCTCCCGGATGGTGACCCAAGTCGCCGGCTGGGTGCAGAAGACCGGTCTGAGTGGGCTGGGCGACAAAAGTCTTCACGTCGTCAATCAGGTCTTGGCGCGGGTGCCGTTCCTGCACATGACCGTCACCGCAGAGTCGCTGCGCAAAACCATGGTGACCGTCGCGCAGAAGGCCGGTGAGTGGAGCCTGCACTTCCTGCAAGACACCGCCGGAAGTCTGTTCGGCATGGTCACCTCGGCGATCATCTTCTTGTACGTATTCGTTGCGCTGCTGACCAATCGCGACAAAATCCTCACCTTGGTCCGCCAACTCAATCCGCTCGGCGACGACGTGACCGATCTGTACCTGCGGAAGATGGGCTCAATGGTGCGCGGCACCGTGAGCGGCCACTTCGTCATCGCACTCAGCCAAGGGGTTGCCGGAGCCGCGTCCGTTTACATCGCCGGATTCCACCACGGATTCTTCATATTCGCGATTCTGTTGACCGCGCTGTCCATCATTCCGCTGGGCGGCGGGATCGTGACCATCCCGTTCGGCATCGGGATGATCTTCTACGGCAACATCCCCGGCGGTGTCTTCGTAATCCTTTGGCATCTCATCGTTGTCACGAACCTCGACAACTTCCTGCGCCCGATCCTGGTGCCCCGAGACGCACGCCTCAACCCCGCG
>DASQSQ010000404.1:0-14938 GCA_035642315.1 Mycobacterium sp. | reverse complement strand
GCAAACGTATAACTGGACTGGTGCTTCGCACATCGTGCCGGGACGCCGATGATGCAAAGCTTCATCGTGCTCACGGCACAAGACACACACTTTGCAGGTTGGAACTGGCCAATTCAGCAAGGCGGCCAGCGTCGCGCGCCTGGCGCCCTTCCTCGCTTGACCGCGCGGCGCGGTGCCAGCGCCCGAAGGTAGACCGAGCCCAATCTTCGGCAGCGTGCCGGAGGCGTTCCCGAGGTTCCGCTGAGCCGCGCGTATGCCTGCTATCCACAGTTAAGTAGTGGACTACTCACGCCAATTCCATCGCTTCGGCCCACCATCGAATGGTAGCCAGTGCTCCGACTCCAAGGGGCCATTCGAAAAGGAGAAGAAGTCATGGTACCCACGCTAAACACCCCTCCTGGCCTGATGGTTACACAGGGTAGCGAGCCTGCCGGTGACGTTGATGGAGCGACCGACGTGACCGTGGCGCCACTGGTATCCAGCTGTCTCGACGGTCACGAGTGCGCGGCCGTCATCGAGATTCCGTCCGCGGTGGCGCCTGGCCTGTGCTGGTAACGAAACGTTGGGTGTGGTGGTTGTGGTACTCCGCTATCTGCAACAGGAGCCTCGTCAGTCCAAGATATTGAGGCCTACAGCGGTTCAAGCTGTGCAGCATCAAAGCACTTGGGCACAGCGCATATTCAGCCCTAGTGCGCGACTACCTGGACTGAGCGAGATCGCTAACCGCTACGTAGGCGGGTCCAGTAGGTGTAGGTATTGCCGTCGCGGCCGGTGATCGTGGCGGTGTGCTCTTCGCCGACCCGTCGTTGATGTCGTCCCGGACGATCACCTACGTCTGAGCGTTGGTGGTCCCTTGCGTTGTCCTCGTGAACCTGTGCCGCCAGCAACGCGCTGGACAGGTCGTTGAACAACCGGACAGGGTTACGAGTGATGGTGCCCACTCGGGTCGTCAGAGACCAACACGTCGACCGGTACCGGTCGTCGTACATGGTCAGCGTGGGGTCGCCGTCGTATGCGCCCACCTCGAAAACACCGACAATGTAGGTGCGGTTGCCGCTGTCTGCGGAGTACCGCTCGTCGTGGTGCTTGACCCAGTGAAGTTTCATGAGGGGTGGGTGTTCCTCTCAGCGCTCTACGGGGCCACCGGACGCCACGTCCAATGAATTGGAGCGTAAGCCAGGCGCGCATGATCCACCAATGATTCGAGTGAACCTCCGCCGAACTGCGTTACCGTGATGCTCGTTTGGCGACGTTTGCGGTTGTCTACAGGTCAAGACCACGCCTGCGCAGCTCGCCGTCGATGCGGGACAGCTGGTCCTCCCAGTACCACACAAACGGCTGCTGACTCAGAAGAATCGGATCGTCGATAGCCTCTGCTGTCTTTTTGCGGATCTCGACCAGCCGATCGTCGTCCACATCCTCGACGTTCGGCCAGTTCCCCTCGAAATCGTCAACCCACACCGAGACTCCCCCAGCGCCACTATTTCTCCCCGGCCCTGATCACACGCTCGCTCGTATGGTAGCTGCTCAGCAGCCCGTTTACCCGGCTAGCGTCCGTTGCGCGGCAATGGACCACTCACCGTCAGTGGAAGCGAGACTTCTCCCGCTGCGCCCTTCATGGCAATGATCCAGCGACCATTCACGTTCAAAGTCAGTCGGAACTGGAAGCATGCGAAGCCCACCTCCCCGTTCATGAGGGTCATAGGCAGCTCGCGGTGCATGTGAAGGGGTTGTCCACCCTCGGGTGGCGTGACCTCGACGACAACCAGGCGATCCGCATCGCCGGTGTCTCCCTGTGTCAACACCACGATGTCAAACTGCGCTACCCGGTCGCGGCCGACTTTGTACTTGGAGATCACACCGCCCGTTACGTCAAGCTTGTTGGCGACCGCTGCAGTCTTCTCGGCCAGGAATGCCCCACTTATCCTCATGGTCCCCAGTATGGGGGAACAGTGGTGCGCGGTAGTGGAATTGGACGAGCTCGTCTGGACGGGGCGAGTGCCGCGCCTGGTGTCACGCATTTTTCAAAATTGGACGAATATTTGCTATTCGCCCAAAAGTGGTCGATGGGCCGGAGAATAATCCAACGCGGGAGGTCAGAGCCGTTTCTGGCTCCGACGTTGTTCGCGGGGGCCGGCGGAGGTGTCCAGTCAAACCAGCAGAAGTTGTCCGCCGCAATATGTCTCGCCGGCGCAGCCGCGCCATTCAGGCCACGCCCTACCAAAGGACAAGTGTCCCAACAGAATGCGAGTAATACGATGAAACTGACAGCGATGCAGGCGGTGTCGATAGTGTCGGCCGCCACGGTCATTGCGTTCCCGGCGACCGCGTACGCGTTGGCCACCAAACCCCGCACCGTCTCCGTCGCCCTCGCCGGCGCCATCGGGTTTTTACAACTTCCAGAATGCGGCAGGAAACGTCTCATGCAACCTGGGCAGTAGCGGCGCCGCCTGCGAGATCGGCAACCGCACCTACACGATCCCCACGCCGCCACCACCGTGCGCCCAGCACTCCGCGTGGGGTGATCGGTTCGGGCTATCCAGCAGCGGCGTCACGATGGATTGTCATAACGACACGCTGCACCTGCAGGGCGAGCAGGTCCTCGGCGACGGGCAGACGTTGTCCTCCGGGACCTTCAGCTGCACCGCCGAGCCGTCGGCGATGAGGTGCACCGACTCGGGCAGCGGTCACTTCTTCTACATGTCGCCGGGTTCGTACCAGATCGGGTGAGTCGGGGTGCACTAGACGAAATTCGGCTGCGGCGGCAACGCCGCTGTCCTAGCTTGGCCGAATGTCGGCCAACCGCATCCTCGTCTCGTCTGAATCCGATTTCGAATCGACCGTCGGCTATTCCCGGGCGGTCCGGATCGGCCCGCACATCGCCGTAGCCGGGACGACAAGTGCGGCACCGGCCGCTGACAACCGCGAAATCGGCGACATCGGCGCACAGACCCGAGAAGCATTGCGCCGCATCGAGGTCGCTCTCAATCAGGCGGGAGCGGCGCTCAGCGACGTGGTCCGCACACGCATCTACGTGACCGACATTTCCCGATGGCGTGAGGTGGCGGCGGTCCATTCCGATGTTTTCGGCGATATCCGCCCCGCGGCCACGATGGTCGAGGTAGCCGCACTCATCGCTCCCGAACTGTTGGTGGAGATCGAAGCCGACGCCTACTCGGAGGCCAGTTCACCGACTGGCAGGAAGGAGCCGTCGGCGCCCGGCCGGTAGCTGGTGACGTTGATCACAGCAGAAACCGGCAGCGGCCCATACAAATGCGGGAACAGCATCGAGTCCGGATCCGTTGCTACTCCTGATTCCCAACGAATGGGTGCGTCCAGACGGGCCGGGTCGATGTGCAACAACACCAAGTCGTTGCGACCGCGGTAGAGGCGGCTGGCCGGCAGGTGTACCTGCTCCGGCGTCGACAGGTGGATGAATCCGGCGCTGGCGAGCGACTCCGGTCGCAGCTGGCCCATGGTCTTGGCGGACGACCACTCGTCGAAGGGACACAAGTGCACCAGTAAGGCCGGACGGGCGCTCATACCGCCATCCTGCCCGGAGCGCCAAGGGAGCGGGCGTGAGAAACGACACAGCGGGTAAACCCGCCGTGAAGACGGCTAAAAGCGTTGTCATCTGAGACAGTGTTTTAAGGCCAAAAGGAGTAGCCATGAACGCGACCCTGACCAGTCCGGAGTTGACCAGGGCCGATCGGTGCGATCGGTGTGGCGCCGCCGCCCGCGTGCGCGCCAAGTTGCCTTCTGGCGCGGAACTCCTCTTCTGCCAGCACCACGCCAACGAGCACGAGTCGAAGCTGGTTGAGCTGTCGGCCGTGATCGAAGCCAGCGCGATCCCGCTGGACTCTTAACTCCACGACTCGCCACCTGCAATCCTGGCGGCGGCGCGACTGTTCAGGAATCCTGAACGGGTCATGAGCGACCAAGCAGTCAAGCCGTCGCGCCATCACATCTGGCGCATCACGCGCCGGGCACTGTCAAAAAGTTGGGACGACTCCATCTTCTCTGAGTCGGCGCAGGCAGCGTTCTGGTCGGCGCTGTCGCTGCCGCCGCTGTTGTTGGGAATGCTCGGCAGCCTGGCCTACGTGGCGCCACTGTTCGGCCCGGACACCATGGCTGTGATCGAACATCGCCTGGTGTCGATGTCGAACAAGGTCTTCTCCCCCAGCGTGGTCCACGAGATCATCGAGCCGACCATCGCCGACATCGATCGGGGTGCTCGCGGCGAAGTGGTGTCCCTGGGCTTCGTGATTTCGCTATGGGCGGGGTCGTCGGCGATTTCTGCGTTCGTCGACTCGGTGGTCGAGGCCCACGATCAAACCCCGCTGCGCCACCCTGTCCGCCAACGGCTGTTCGCGCTGCTGCTCTACGTGGTGATGCTGCTCTTTGTGATCGTCACTGCCCCGCTGATGGTGCGAGGGCCGCGCAAGCTCGCCGAATTCATCCCCGACGGTCTGCAGGATGTACTGGCCTACGGCTACTACCCGGCGTTGCTCACCGGCCTGATCGTCACCGTGGTGATCCTGTATCGCGTGGCCTTGCCCGAACCGCTGCCGTCGCACCGGCTGATCTTCGGTGCGGCACTGGCCAGCGTGGCCTTCGTGGTCGCGACACTGGGACTGCGGATCTACCTGAGATACATCACCGGCACGGGCTACACCTACGGCGCATTGGCCACACCGATCGCGTTTCTCTTGTTCGCCTTTTTTGCGGGCTTCGCCATCATGCTGGGCGCGGAGTTCAACGCCGCCATCCAGGAAGAGTGGCCGGCCCCGAGAACTCACGCCCATCGACTGCGCCGCTGGGTGGTATCACGCACCAAGGCCAACGGCGCCAACGACGCTGACGGCTTGGCGGACGAACCGCCCCACGTCAGTGCTGATCGGGTCAGCCCGTCTTGAGCTTCTCGTAGATCCGCTTGCAGTCCGGACAGACCGGTGAGCCCGGCTTGGCCGCCTTCGTCACCGGGAACACCTCGCCGCACAACGCCACGACGTGCGTGCCCATCACGGCGCTCTCGGCGATCTTGTCCTTCTTGACGTAGTGGAAGTATTTGGGAGTGTCGCTGTCGGTCCCGTCGTCGACGCGTTCGTCGGTGTCGGTGCGCTCGATCGTCTGGGTGTCCATGGTTCGTATTGTGCCGGAATCGGCTTCGACGGGGTTGCGGAAGTGTGGAACAGTGGAGGAATGAAGCGCGGCACTGAGCTGGGTTTCGACGACGAGGGTAGGCCGGTACTCATCACGGCCGCGGCGCCCGCATATGACGTGCAGCAGCGCCAGCGGGTGCGGAAATACCTAACACTCATGAGCTTCCGGATTCCCGCACTGATATTCGCCGCCGTCGCATATGGCATGTGGCACAACGGTTTGATCTCGCTTCTGATCCTCGTCGCGTCGATCCCGTTGCCGTGGATGGCGGTGCTGATCGCCAACGACCGACCACCGCGCCGCACGGACGAACCGCGGCGATTCGACGCGTCCACCCGGCGCACCCCGCTGTTCCCCACCGCCGAACGCCCGGCGCTCGAACAGCACGCTCACCCAGCCCCGCAACCGGAACCGGACGGTTCCGAATAACCCGCTGCAGCACCGGGTTCTCAGCACATTCTCAGAACGTGTGGACATTCGCGCACGTCAACGGGTGTGAGACGACCATCCGATGGGAACTACTACCCCAAGTTGGTCGTTGTACCTCATGACAGTCACGCCTATCGGGAGGCCGCCATGGCAAATGCCACCACAAGCCGGTTTGACAGCGATCTGGACGCTCAGAGTCCAGCCGCGGACCTCGTGCGCGTGTATCTGAACGGGATCGGCAAAACGGCGTTGCTTACCGCCGCCGACGAAGTCGAGCTCGCCAAGCGCATCGAGGCCGGCCTGTACGCCCAGCATCTGCTCGATACCCGCAAGCGCCTCGGCGAGAACCGTAAACGCGATCTGGCGATAGTGGTCCGCGACGGGGTAGCAGCGCGCAGCCACCTGCTGGAAGCCAACCTGCGGTTGGTCGTGTCGTTGGCGAAGCGTTACACGGGCCGCGGAATGCCGCTGCTGGACCTCATCCAGGAAGGCAACCTGGGTCTGATCCGGGCGATGGAAAAGTTCGACTACACAAAGGGATTCAAGTTTTCGACCTACGCGACCTGGTGGATCCGGCAGGCGATCACCAGGGGCATGGCCGACCAGAGCCGCACCATCCGGCTGCCGGTTCACCTCGTTGAGCAGGTGAACAAGCTGGCACGAATCAAGCGCGAGATGCACCAAAGCCTCGGCCGTGAAGCCACGGATGAGGAGCTCGCTGCCGAGTCGGGCATTCCGGTCGAAAAGATCAACGACTTGCTCGAGCACAGCCGCGACCCGGTGAGCCTCGACATGCCGGTCGGCTCTGAGGAAGAGGCACCGCTGGGTGACTTCATCGAGGACGCCGAAGCGATGTCCGCGGAGAACGCGGTGATCGCCGAATTGCTGCACACCGACATCCGCACGGTGCTGGCCACACTCGACGAGCGTGAGCATCAGGTAATCCGGCTGCGCTTCGGGCTCGACGATGGCCAGCCCCGCACGCTCGACCAGATCGGCAAGCTGTTCGGTCTGTCCCGCGAGCGGGTTCGCCAAATCGAGCGTGAGGTTATGACCAAGCTTCGCAACGGTGACCGGGCCGACCGACTGCGGTCCTACGCGAGCTGACACAGCCCAGATCAGCACGGATCAGTATGCCCGCCGCGCCAGCGGCGGGCATACTGCCGTGCGGGAGTGTTAGCGGACCATTCACGCAGCTGGACAAGTAGACTCAGCGGCAATGGAGGGTGCGGAATGAACGACCTGGTTGATACCACCGAGATGTACCTGCGGACCATTTACGACCTCGAGGAAGAGGGCGTGACTCCACTGCGTGCCCGGATCGCCGAACGGCTTGACCAGAGCGGACCAACGGTCAGCCAGACCGTGTCGCGGATGGAGCGCGACGGGCTGCTGCACGTGGCGGGCGACCGCCATCTCGAGCTGACCGACAAGGGCCGCGCACTGGCCGTCTCGGTAATGCGCAAGCACCGGCTCGCTGAGCGGCTGCTGGTCGATGTCATCGGATTGCCGTGGGAAGAGGTGCACGCCGAGGCTTGCCGGTGGGAGCACGTGATGAGCGAAGACGTCGAGCGTCGGCTTGTGCAAGTGCTCAACAACCCGACCACGTCGCCATTCGGCAACCCGATTCCGGGGCTGCTGGATTTGGGTGTCGGACCCGGATTCGGCGACGAGGAGCCGAATCTGGTGCGGTTGACCGGGTTGCCGGCCGGATCACCCGTCGCGGTCGTTGTGCGTCAGCTCACCGAACATGTGCAGGGCGATATCGACCTGATCACCCGTCTGAAAGACGCCGGCGTCGTTCCCAACGCCCGGGTGACCGTCGAAACCAACCCGGCCGGTGGCGTGACGATCGTGATACCGGGTCACGAGAATGTGAGCCTGCCGCACGAGATGGCGCACGCCGTCAAGGTCGAAAAGGTTTAGACCGCTCGTCGACGGAATGCCCGCCGTGGCGGCAGGCGCACGCCGATCCGCTCGGCCAGCCGGTATCCGGTGACAGCCAGTTTGCGAATGTGTTCAGGGCGTAGGCCCGATTGCAGGGCCGTGTCCAGCATGCCCGCCATCCGGTGGTCCGGCTGGCAGCGCAGCGCAGCCTCGAGTGCCACCCCGGCCAGCGGGCCGTCGCCGCGGACATAGGCACTGAACGCGACCAACACCAGCGCCTCCACCCGCCACGGCGTGGGCAGGCTGCGCGACAGCAGCGCCCACAACGACTCAGCTTCCCCCGCGCTCTGGCCGACCGCCAGGGCATACAGCGTGTCGCGCACCTCCACGTCGCCCAGCGCGCAGGCCAGGCGGGCCAGTTCCGCATCAGCGAGCGGCTGCCCGTCGCCAACCCGGCCGGCCGCTGCCATGGCGTCCTCGACGTCGCGGCGGACGCAGGCAGCGGGCTCAGCCCGGTGTGCTGCCTCGCGCGAGGCGGAGTGTTCGCCGATCAGACCGGCCAGCACCGCGCTGCCGGCCCGCTCGTCGACCGCGACGACCGCCTGCAGGTCGGCGCGGCGCGCATAGAGGCGACGGCCGTCGAGCACCGCCGCCACCGCCAGCGGCGACGCTGACGGGTCATCGACAACGCCGCCCGCGCCGCAGCCGTCCACGCAATGCCAGCGTCCCCCGGCCGCCACCCGGTCCACCACATGCGCGGCCCAGACCACGATGTCGCGCTGCGCCAACTCGTTGGTGAGCGTCGCGCACAGGTCGCGGTACTCCTCATTGCACATCGGGCAGCCGGCGCCGTCGGCGTCCACGATGACCGCGATGGCCGCCTCGGGGCTGGCGGCCGAGGCGACCTCGGCGAGCGGCCCGAGCCGGTCGGGCAGCGCCTCAGACAGGTCGACCCGCATCACCGACCCCAGCTCGCCGTCGTCGATAGATATCAGCACCAGCGATTTCTCCGGCACGAAGCCCAGCACGGCCGGGAGCGCGGCGATCACCGCGCCGGGGCGATTCAGTTCAAAGTCAGGTCGCTGCTTGGTCATGGACCACACGCTGGCAAGCGGCCCTGTCAACCCGCCCGCGGCGCGGACCGCGCCACGGGTGCGTTGTGGACTAACCCGCAACTGGGGACAACATGTGAACGGATTGTTCACATGCATGTCGCCTGGTCAGCGTGCGCGGCGCCCAGAACCGGCGTAGATGTTTCCTCATGGGTTCGCAGCTGGAATACGACATGGTCGTCATCGGGTCAGGTCCCGGCGGGCAGAAGGCCGCCATCGCGGCAGCCAAACTGGGCAAATCGGTCGCGGTTGTCGAGCAGCGGCAGATGCTGGGCGGAGTCTGCGTGAACACCGGCACCATCCCGTCGAAGACCTTGCGCGAGGCGGTTCTTTACCTGACCGGGATGAACCAGCGCGAGCTGTACGGCGCGAGCTATCGGGTCAAGGACAAGATCACCCCGGCGGACCTGCTGTCGCGGACCCAGCATGTGATCGGCAAGCAAGCTGATGTCGTGCGCAACCAGCTGATGCGCAACCGGGTCGATCTGATCTCAGGCCGGGGCCAGTTCGTCGACGAGCACACCGTGCTGGTCGACGACGTGTCGCGCGGTGAACGCACCACGGTCAGCGGCGACTACATCGTCATCGCCAGCGGTACCAAACCGGCCCGCCCCGATGGAGTGCAGTTCGACGAGCAACGGGTGCTCGACTCCGACGGCATCCTCGACCTCAAGTCGATCCCGACGTCGATGGTCGTCGTCGGCGCCGGCGTGATCGGCGTCGAGTACGCGTCGATGTTCGCCGCGGTGGGCACCAAGGTCACCATCGTTGAAAAGCGCGACACCATGCTGGAATTCTGCGATTCCGAGATCATCGAGGCGTTGCGGTTCCATCTGCGCGACCTCGCGGTGACGTTCCGGTTCGGCGAGGAAGTGACCAGCGTCCAGGTCGGTACCGAAGGCACCATCACCAGCCTGGCCAGCGGCAAGAAGATCCCCGCCGAAACGGTGATGTATTCGGCGGGGCGGCAAGGCCAAACCGAACACCTCGACCTCGAGAAAGCCGGCCTGGAGGCCGACAACCGCGGCCGGATCTACGTCGACGAGGACTTCCGGACCAAGGTCGACCACATCTACGCCGTCGGCGACGTCATCGGCTTTCCGGCGCTCGCCTCAACGTCGATGGATCAGGGCCGGGTGGCCGCCTGCCACGCTTTCGGCGAGCCGGTGCACGGCCTCACCGCGCTGCAGCCGATCGGCATCTACTCGATCCCGGAGATCTCCTACGTCGGCGCCACCGAGGTGGAACTGACCAAGGGGTCGGTGCCCTACGAGGTGGGTGTGGCCCGCTACCGCGAGCTGGCCCGCGGCCAGATCGCCGGCGACTCCTACGGCATGCTCAAGCTGCTGGTCTCCACCGACGACCTGAAGTTGCTGGGCGTGCACATTTTCGGCAGCAACGCCACCGAGATGGTGCACATCGGACAGGCGGTGATGGGCTGCCAGGGCACCGTCGAGTACCTGGTCGACGCGGTGTTCAACTATCCGACGTTCTCCGAGGCCTACAAGGTGGCAGCGCTGGACGTGATGAACAAGGTGCGCGCGCTCAGCCACTTCGACTGCTGAATCCCAGTGCCCGGCGCCTCCTCTGCCTTTCCGGCAGCATCGTCGCCGGGCGCCCCGCTCAACACTCGTCGTTTATGCCGGCCGGCGGCACGTCACCCGGGCCGGCGGCGTCCGCGCGCGCCAAAAGGTCGGTGATGTGCTGGTCGAACGGTGACGAGTAGGACAGACTCGCCGCGCAGCCGCCGCCCTGCAGACCGCCGATCACCCCGGTGACGGTCGAGCCGCTGATCCAGGGTGCGCCACTGGTGCCGTCGGCCAGGCCCGTGCACGGCAGCGCCGGATAGCCGCCGTCCTCGATTCCCGTACTGACCTGACAGCCGATGGGCATGCCGCCGACGCCGGCAGCGTAGGCGACCACGTTGACTCGGGTGCCTTTTGCGGGCGCAGAACCCAGCGCCAGTGCCGAACCGACCACTGCTTCGATCGATGCGCCGTCGGCGCGGCTGACCCGGGCGATCACGTAGTCGGCCCGCGGATCTTTATTCGCTACCCACCGCGGATCCAGGTACAGCACGTCGAGCGTCCACACGTCGGAGGGCGCGGCGCTGCCGGCGAAACCGGGAATGAAGGTCGCCGGGCCGCCGCCAGCCAGACAATGCGCGGCGGTCAGCACGAGATCGCCTGCCGCCGAGTGCAATACCGAGCCCGTGCACGCGTGCAGGTCGCCGCCGCCGAGGAAAATCGCGCCCACCCGCGGATCGGGATGCACCGGTGCGGCGACCACCTGGTTCGCGGCGCTGGCGACAGGTTGTTGGGGCTTGCTGCTGGGCGGCGCAGGCGGTGGCCGGTGCCCGCAGGCCGCCAGTAACGAGGCCAGAGCGACGAGTGATCCCCCCACTGCTGCCAGTTTGCGCATCGCTGTCGATCATGCCTGATCCGGCCACGCCGCTCGCGGCAATTCGGCGCCCCACGAAACGGGTACCCGCCTGGAATGCGGTCGGAAGCGTCCGCGTTCACCCAACAGATGGGGAGGCGATCCGGCAGCGAGTCCGGTATCCGCGGGCAGCCGAATTGAGAGACACTATCTGACATGGTGCGCCGGAGCGTGCCGCGTGAGGAGGCAACAGCGATGGGCGATCACCAGCCCCCTGACAAACCCGACAGCGGGCACCACTACCAGCCCGAGCAGAACGGCATGTACGAGCTCGAGTTCCCGGCGCCGCAGTTGTCGTCATCGGACGGCCGTGGCCCGGTGTTAGTGCACGCTTTGGAAGGCTTTTCCGACGCCGGTCATGCAATCCGGCTGGCCGCGGGGCACCTCAAGGACACGCTGGACACCGAACTGGTGGCCTCGTTCGCGATCGACGAACTGCTCGACTATCGGTCACGGCGGCCACTGATGACGTTCAAGACCGATCACTTCACCGACTACGACGACCCCGAGCTCAGCCTGTACGCCCTGCACGACAGCGTTGGGACACCGTTTTTGCTGCTGGCCGGTATGGAGCCGGACTTGAAGTGGGAGCGGTTCATCACCGCCGTGCGGTTGTTGGCCGAGCGTCTGGGCGTCCGGCAGACGATCGGCCTGGGCACGATCCCGATGGCGGTTCCGCATACCCGGCCGGTGACGATGACGGCGCACTCCAACAACCGTGAGCTGATCGCCGACTTCACGCCGTGGATCGCCGAGGTCCAGGTGCCCGGCAGCGCCTCGAACCTGCTGGAATACCGGATGGCTCAGCATGGACACGAGGTGGTCGGCTTCACCGTGCACGTCCCGCACTATTTGGCGCAGACGGATTATCCGGCCGCCGCGCGGGCATTGCTGGAGCAGCTCGCCAAGACCGGGTCGCTACAGCTGCCGCTGAAACCGCTGGACGAAGCGGCTCTCGACATCGCGGCCAAGGTCGACGAGCAGGTTGAGGCGAGTTCAGAGGTCGCTCAAGTGGTGGCTGCGCTGGAGCGACAGTACGATGCCTTCATTGCCGCTCAGGAGAACAGGTCGCTGCTGACGCGGGATGAGGATCTGCCGAGCGGCGACGAACTCGGTGCGGAGTTCGAGCGATTCCTCGCTCAGCAGGCCGACAAGAAGTTCGACGACGACGATCCGACCTGAGCGCCCCTCACGGGCCCGACAACGAGGTTGGCGAGATGGCCCAGCGGAAGCCCAATCTGCGCTCGGTGCGAGAAGTCGTTCCTTCGTTGCAGTTCCGAACGGTGCACGGGTATCGGCGGGCGTTCCGCATCGCCGGCTCGGGTCCCGTCATCCTGCTCATTCACGGGATCGGTGACAACTCCACCACCTGGGAAGCCGTTCAAGCCAAGCTGGCGCAGCGGTTCACGGTGATCGCCGTCGATTTGTTGGGCCACGGGCAGTCCGACAAGCCGCGCGCGGACTATTCAATCGCGGCCTACGCCAACGGAATGCGTGATCTGCTGTCCGTCCTCGACATCGAGCGGGCCACCGTCGTCGGGCACTCTCTTGGTGGCGGGGTGGCGATGCAGTTCGCCTACCAGTTCCCGCAACTGGTAGAGCGGTTGGTCTTGGTGGGCGCCGGCGGCGTCACCAAAGACGTGAACGTCCTGTTGCGGCTGGCTTCGTTACCGATGGGCAGCGAGGCGCTGGCGTTGTTGCGACTCCCGTTCGTGCTGCCTGCCTTGCAGATCGTCGGGCGTGCGGCCGGCATGATGTTGGGATCTAGCGCACTGGGCCACGACCTACCGGATGTGCTGCGGGTGTTGGCCGACCTACCGGAGCCGATGGCCTCGGCGGCGTTCACCAGGACACTGCGTGCGGTGGTGGACTGGCGTGGCCAGAGTGTCACCATGCTGGACCGATGTTATTTGACTCAGTCCGTTCCGGTGCAAATCATATGGGGCACAGACGATGTGGTAGTGCCCGTCAGCCACGCCCGCATGGCCCACGCCGCGATGCCGGGTTCCCAACTGGAGATTTTCGAGCGCTCCGGGCATTTCCCGTTCCACGACGACCCCGACCGTTTCATCGAGGTCGTCGAGCGCTTCATCAGTTCCACTGAGCCCGCCGAGTACGACCAAGCCGCCCTGCGCGAGCTGCTCCGCAGCGGCGGCGGCGCGCAAACCGTTTCCGGGCCGGTCGACACCCGCGTTGCGGTGTTGGAGGCCATGGGCTCCGACGAACGCAGCGCGACCTGACCGGCTCTTAAAGGCTTCTAAAGGCCAAGCCGTATGGTCGGCGTATGGGCTTCGCTGTCACGGTGTTGCGGGTGTTCACCGACGCGGCGGGAAATTTTGGCAATCCGCTGGGCGTCGTCGACGCAGGCACCGTCGATGTCGAGTGGCACCAGCGAATCGCGGCCCAATTAGGCTACAGCGAAACGACTTTCGTCGATTTACCGCAAGCTGGATCCACGACCGCGAATGCTCGCATCTACACCCCGCTCGTCGAATTGCCGTTTGCCGGACATCCAACGGTCGGAGCCTCATGGTGGTTGCGTGCGAAGGGTACGCCGATCCGTACCCTGCAGGTGCCGGCGGGGATTGTGCAGGTGAGTTACGACGACGACGTGACGGCCATCAGCGCCCGCTCGGAATGGGCCCCCGAGTTTGCCATCCACGATCTCGAATCAATCGATGAACTCGCAGCCGCCGACCCCGCCGACTTCTCCGACGATGTGTCGCACTACCTATGGGCATGGAGCGACGAGGCCGCCGGAGCGCTGCGCTCCCGGGTGTTCTGCGAGAACCTCGGTGTGACCGAAGACGAAGCGACGGGGTCAGCCGCCATACGAATGACCGACTATCTCAGCCGCGACTTGACCATCACCCAGGGCAAGGGATCGGTGATTCACACCACCTGGAGCCCGGAGGGCTGGGTTCAGGTCGCCGGTCGCGTCGTCGACGACGGTGTCACGCACTTGGTCTGAGCCGTTTTGGCGCCGGTGTCAGAGCGGAAACTTTGCCACCCGGATCAGCAACTGCCCCTCGAGTCCGGCGGCGCGGTGAACGCCGATCTCCGCGACTTCCGGAGACGTCACTATCGCGGCAAATGCCGCGGCCGAAGGGTATTCGACCAGTATGCAAGTGTCCCACATGTCCGCGACATCGCCGATCACTAATGAGGCGATGTGGCCGCCGAACAGCACCTTTCCGCCGCCCGCTGTGATGACGTTTTGCATGGGTGCGGCGTAGAGGTCGTAGGCTTGGCGGCCGGTCAGATCAGTGGGGCGGCCGTCGGGATACACCGCCGTCGCCCGGAACTTGAGCAGGTTGAGCATCACAACGGGATCGCCGGAGTCGTCCGCCATCAATGCTTCGACGCGGGAAGCCGTTGGGTAAACAGCGTTTTCGACATCCACGTCGTCATCTCCTCACTTTCGCGCTGTGGCGCTCAGTCTTTGCGGTGCAACACCGCGGACAGGTGATGTTGCAGCGGTTGCCCGACCGCGCCCATCTGCAGCGAATACGACAGCTCGTCGCCGTCGACCCGGAACCGACGGCCAAGGGCGGTCACTTCTTTGGCGGTTGGTGTCCGACCGATCTGCGTGGTGGACATGTCGAGCTCGATCGCCGCGCCGTCGGATGTGTATGTGCCCACTTCGATTTCGGTAATGCCGCTTGGGTGTGCGAGCACGAGTTCAACGTGGCCGGGTCGCGGTACGCGAAGATATCCCGTCTCCGCATGCAGCGGCTTGCCGTCTGTTGCGGCCCGGGTTTTCTGCCCGTACACCAAAAATGGCTTGCCCACGTGGGAGAACGCGACTTCCTCGAGATACTCGAACGGCTCGATTGTCGGGTAGTCTCCGGACCCACGACCCTGCCATGTACCGAGCAGCGCCGCGAGCGCTTCCAAATCGGGGTGCA
>DASQSQ010000403.1:0-3026 GCA_035642315.1 Mycobacterium sp. | reverse complement strand
CAGCGGTGAGCCGTTGCCACGAATTGTCTTGAACGCCACGATGATTGCGGCCACAACCACGATTACCACGACGCTGGCGAAGATGATCGACAGCGTGCCCTGGATAAAGGTGTTCCTGATGACCTCTGTCATCTGGTCAGGCGTCTTCGCCGAGCCGAACGCTGTCTTGCCGGCTGCTTTGGCGGCGGCGTACCGAAGATGCTGAGTCCAATAGCCCAGGTTGGGATCTGACGAAAAGATCTTCTGCCACGACGCGGTCAACGTGACGGCAAGACCCCATAGCAGCGGAATGCCCGGTATCCACGCCCACTTCAGCAGACCCTTTTTGATGACGACGACGGTGATCACCGTCAGTGCGATGCCGGCCAGCAGCTGGTTGGCGATACCGAACAGCGGAAAAAGGGAGTTGATGCCCCCGAGCGGATCGGTCACGCCGATCAGCAGCATGGCGCCCCACGAGGCGGCGACGGCCAGGCTGCAGCCCCACGCGCCCGGGCGCCAGCTCGGGTTGCGCAGCTTAGCCAGCGGACCGCCCAGATTGCCCAGCCCGTCGGAGAGCATGAATCGCGCAACACGGGTGCCGGCGTCGACGGTGGTCAGGATGAATAGGGCTTCGAACATGATCGCGAAGTGATACCAGAACGCCTTGAAGCTCGTCCCGCCGAACACTTGGTGCAGCACCTGCGACATGCCGAACGCCAGTGTCGGGGCGCCTCCGGTGCGCGACACGATCGAGTGCTCGTCCACGGCGGCGGCGGCGGCGCGAATCTGTTCGCCGGTGACCGGCGCACCGGACAAGCCCAAGCCGTTGACGTAGTGCGCGGCCGTGCTCGGGGTCCCACCGGTCTGGGCCGCGGGCGCGTTGAGGGCGAAGTACAAGTGCTGGTTGAGGATCGACGCGGTGATCAATGCCATGACAGCGACGAACGACTCGGTGATCATGCCGCCGTAGCCGATCAGCCGCATCTGGCTTTCCTTCTCGAGCAGCTTCGGCGTTGTCCCCGATGAGATCAACGCATGGAATCCAGACAGCGCGCCACAGGCGATGGTGATGAACAGAAACGGGAACAGCGAGCCGGCGAACACCGGCCCGTTGCCGCGCCCGGCGAAGCTCGAAATCGCCGGCGCCTGCATGGTCGGGTGGGCGATCAGGATGCCGACGGCGAGCAGGACGATGGTGCCGACCTTCATGAACGTGGACAGGTAATCGCGCGGTGCAAGTAGCAACCACACCGGCAGCACCGATGCCACGAACCCATAGACGATGACGAACCACGACAAGGTAACTGGCGACAGGTTGAACCACGATGCGCCCCAACGAGTTTCGGCGACCCAGTCGCCGCTTGCCACCGCGAGCAGCAGCAGCACGCATCCGATCAGCGACACTTCGGATATCCGCCCGGGGCGAATGAACCGCAGATAGCAGCCCATGAAGATGGCGATCGGGATCGTCATCGCTATCGAGAACACACCCCATGGGCTTTGCTGCAGCGCCCGCACCACCACCAGCGCCAGCACCGCGATGATGATCACCATGATGATGAAGACTCCGATGAGAGCGGCCGCCCCGCCGATGGCGCCCAGCTCTCCGCGGGCGATCTGGCCGAGGCTGCGGCCGCGTCGCCGAGTGGAGATCCACAGCACCAAGTAGTCCTGCACACAGCCACCGAGCACCGCACCCACCACGATCCAGATCACGCTGGGTAGATAGCCCATCTGGGTGGCCAAAACCGGGCCGACCAAGGGGCCTGCCCCCGCGATGGCGGCGAAATGATGGCCGAAGAGCACCCGCCGGTCGGTGGGCACGTAATCGGCGCCGTTTTCGAAGATTTCCGCCGGGGTGGCGTGGTCATCACGCGGCTGAACGATTTTCGTCTCGATCAGCCGCGCGTAGAACCGGTATGCGATGACGTAGGTACAGATCGCCGCGACGACGAACCAGACGGCGTTGACCGTCTCGCCGCGGACGAAGGCGATGACCGCCCAGGCGACCCCACCGAGCAGGGCGATCATCCCGAAGATGACCTTGTGCCTGGTGCGGATCGGCGAGCGGTCGATCACCGCGACAGGCGGCAGGTCGTCATCGGTGTGGACGTAGCTGACGTGCCCGTTGTGCCCTTCCACGGCCGGGACCCTACGCGCTTGTGGATGCGCCGACGCATCCATCGGCGTGCCGCGCCGCGACGTTCACAATCGCGCAACCGCTGGTTCAGCTTTGGTGCAGGGCGCGCACGGTGTCGATGCTGTCGGCCTCATCGGGGCCCTTGTCGTCGCGGTAGCGCAGCACCCGGGCGAACCGTAGCGCCAGGCCCCCGGGGTAGCGGGAGGACTGCTGTACCCCGTCGAACGCCACCTCGACCACCTGCTCGGGCCGCAACTGCACCACATAGCTATCGGTTCCGCCGACGGCCAGTTGCTTAAACCGCGCGGTCTGCCAATCCAGCATCGCGTCGGTCATCCCCTTGAAGGTTTTGCCCAACATGACAAAGCCGCCGGTGGCCGGGTCGCGGGCGCCCAGATGGATATTGGACAGCTTCCCGCGGCGCCGGCCGGAGCCCCATTCGACGGCCAGCACCACCAGGTCCAGGGTGTGCACCGGTTTGACTTTCAGCCAGCCGGCCCCTCGGCGGCCCGCCTCGTAGCGGGCGGTCAATGACTTGGCCATCACCCCCTCGTGGCCCGCGGCCAGCGTCGCCTGCAGGAAGTCGGCGGCGGCGGCCGGATCCGAGGTGACCAGCCGATCGACCCGGTTCTGCGCCGACGCGATCTGGTCGAGCACCGCCATCCGCTCGCTGGTCGCTGCGTCGAGCAGGTCGACGCCGTCGCGGTGCAGGATGTCGAAGAAGAACACTGACAGCGGCTGGGCAGCGCGGGCAGCCGGCACATCGACGGATCGGCCGAACCGCGACCCGGTGACCTGGAAGGGCTGCGGCCGGCCGTCGGGGCGTAACGCGATCGTCTCTCCGTCGGCGATCAAATCGGTGACCGATAACTCCAGCGTCGCCTCCACCACCTCTGGCAGCCGG